>NZ_JBFAZH010000010.1:0-27361 GCF_040681735.1 Actinoplanes sp. NPDC051633
AACAGAATCCGGCCCTTGCGCCTACTACACACGCGTGTAGTACACTACACACGTGAGTAGCGAAGACCTGACCGCCCGAGCCCGGATCCGTGAGGCGGCCATCGACCTGTTCGCCGAGCGCGGGATCGCGACGGCGACCATCCGTGACATCGCCGAGCGGGCCGGGGTCTCCTCCGGCCTGCTGCGGCACCACTTCGGCTCCAAAGAGGGGCTGCGGGACGCCTGCGACGAGTTCGCGATGGCCAAGATGAACGAGCTGCGAGACCAGCTCATGGGCCCCAACGCGCCGGTCGACCCGACGGTCCTCGGCGCGCTGCACCCCACCGCGCTGCGCCTGCAGGTCTATCTCGTCAAGTCCATGATGGATGGTCCGTCGACGTCGCTGTTCGACATGGCGATGGAGTCCGGCCGCACCTGGGCCGCCCATGCCGACATCGAGACCGACGACCTCGAGGCGTGGCTCGCCACCATGGTCGCGTTGAAGATCGGTCTCTTCGTGATGCGCGATCAGGTCGGCCGGGTGCTCGGCGACGAC
Organism: Actinoplanes sp. NPDC051633; assembly: GCF_040681735.1. NCBI lineage: Bacteria > Bacillati > Actinomycetota > Actinomycetes > Micromonosporales > Micromonosporaceae > Actinoplanes > Actinoplanes sp. NPDC051633. The sequence continues at coordinate 536 of NZ_JBFAZH010000010.1, forward strand.
ATGGCAACCGCGGCCGGCTTCCGCCGCATGGTCCGCGCGTCGATCGAGATCTTCAGCCGCCCCATCATGACCCCCGAGCTGGCGGACCAGGCGCTCAAGGCGCTGGATTCGCTCTATCCAATTGAGGAGTAAGCAAATGACCGAGGCCATCGATGCCGAGGGGCTGACCAAGTCCTTCGGTAAGACCCGGGCGCTGGACGGGCTCACCCTGCGCGTCCGCACCGGGGAGGTGCACGGGTTCCTGGGCCCGAACGGCGCCGGGAAGACCACGACCATCCGGATCCTGCTGGGCCTGATGCGCGCCGACGGCGGCAGCGCGAGCCTGCTCGGCGGCGATCCTTGGCGCGACGCCACCGAGCTGCACAAGCGCCTCGCGTACGTGCCGGGTGACGTGACGCTCTGGCCGGCGCTCAGCGGCGGCGAGGTGATCGACCTGCTCGGCCGGCTTCGTGGCGGGCTGGACATCAAGCGCCGCGACACCCTGCTAGAGCGCTTCCAGCTCGACCCGCGCAAGAAGGGCCGGGCCTATTCAAAGGGCAATCGGCAGAAGGTGGCGCTGGTCGCAGCGCTATCGTCCGATGTGGAGCTGCTGATCCTCGACGAGCCGACCTCCGGGCTGGATCCGTTGATGGAGGCGGTGTTCCGTGATGTCATCGCCGAGGAGAAGCAGCGCGGCGACCGGACGGTGCTGCTGTCCAGCCACATCCTGTCCGAGGTCGAGGCGCTCTGCGACCGGCTCACCATCATCCGCGACGGCCGCGCGGTGGAGACCGGCACGCTCGACGAGATGCGACACCTGACCCGCACCACGATCAAGGCCGAGCTGACCGGTGCGCCGGACGGCCTGGCGACGCTGGCCGGCGTGCACGACCTGCGCGCCGACGGCGCGCACGTGGCGTTCGATGTGGACGGTGACGCGCTCGAGCCGGCCCTGCAGACCCTGGTCAAGGTCGGGGTGCGCAGCCTGGTCAGCCAGCCGCCCACCTTGGAGGAGCTGTTCCTGCGGCAGTACCGGGTGGACGCGAAATGACCGGCACCGGCAAGCTCATCCGGCTGATCCTGCGGCGCGACCGCGTGCTGATGCCGCTGTGGGTGGTCATCATCGGGCTGCTCCCGCTCAGTTACATCTCCGCATTCGAGGGCTTCTTCGCCACCGACGCCGACCGCATCAACTACGCGCGGGTGAGCGCCTCCAACGCCGGTTTCGTCGGGCTCTACGGCCAGCTGCGCGGCGACAGCCTCGACGAGATGGTGGTCTGGCGGGCCGGGTTCATCCCCGTGGTGATCGGCCTGCTCGCCCTGCTCACCGTCATCCGGCACACCCGCACCAACGAGGAGGCCGGGCGCACCGAGCTGCTCGGCGCGACGGTGCTCGGGCGGCAGGCCCAGCTCGCCGCCGCGCTCATCACGACCGCCGCGGCGTGCGCCGTGGTCGGCCTGATCGTCACCGGCACGATGATCCAGGCCGGTGCGCCGGCCGGGGGATCGGTCTGGTTCGGGGTGCAGTTCACCCTCGCCGGCTGGGTCTTCGCCGGGGTCGCCGCCGTGACCGCTCAGCTCAGCGAGAGCGCCCGCAGTGCCCGCGGGTACGCCATCCTGGCGCTCGGCATCGCCTGGATCCTGCGGCTGGCCGGGGACATCTCCGCGATCGGTGACGGCTCGATGACCTGGCTGTCGTGGCTCTCCCCGGTCGGGTGGCTGCAGCACATCTACCCGTACGGGGCGAACGACGCCTGGCCGGCCGTGCTCGCGGTGGTGTTCGCGGTCGCCGGCACGGTGGCCGGTGTGGTCCTGCTGGGCCGCCGTGACATCGGTGGCGGGATCTTCGCGGGCCGGCTCGGTCCGGCCTCCGCCGCCCCCTCGCTGCGCTCGCCCTTCGCGCTGGCGTGGCGCCTGCACCGCGGGCTGCTGGCCGCGTGGGTGGTCGCGTTCGCGGCGCTGGGTGCGGTGTTCGGCGGCGTCGGCAAGAGCGTGACGCAGCTTGGCGACAACAAGTCGGTGGGGGAGATCTTCAGCCGGATCGGCGGCGCCGACGCGCTGGCGGACGCGTACATCGCGTCGGTCGCCTCGATCGTGGGCATCATCGCCGCCACCTACGCCGTGCAGGCCACCCTGCGGCTGCGCGACGAGGAGGCCACCGGCCACGCCGAGGTGGTGCTCAGCACGCAGTCGAGCCGGCTCGGCTGGGCCGCGTCGCACCTGGCGTTCTCGCTGCTCGGTCCGGCGGCGGCGCTGGCCGCCGAGGGCCTGACGAGCGGACTGGTCTACGGCCTGACGGTCGGCGACGTGGCCGGCCGGCTGCCGCGGATCCTCGGCGGCGTGATGGCACAGGTCCCGGCGGTCTGGGTGCTGGCGGCGATCGCCGTGCTGCTCTTCGGCCTGTTGCCGCGATACTCCGCGGTCGCCTGGGCCGGCGTGGCGGTGTCCCTCGGGCTGCTCCTGGTCGGCGCGACCCTCCGACTCGACCAGTGGGTGCTGGACATCTCGCCCTTCACCCACGTGCCGCACCTGCCCGGCGGCGAGCTCACCTGGACGCCGCTGCTGAGCCTGACGGCGATCGCCGTCGTGCTGGCCGCCGCGGGCCTGGCCGGGCTGCGCCGCCGCGACCTCAGCGGCTAACCCCGGCGGTCGAGGAGCCGCTCCTCGTGGTCGAGCTCGCGCTCCAGGCCGCGCAGGCCTTCGTCGGTCAACCGGCCCGCGTCCCGCCACCGCAGCAGCTCGTCGCGCTGCGCGTCGATGACCGCCCGTCGCACGCGCAGCGCGGCCTCGTACTGCGGTGACTCCGGCATCGTCTCGGAGTCGGCCTTGTCGAGCAGGTCGAGACGCTTCCGGTAGCGCTGGAGTCGCATCTCCAGCTGCTGCCGCATGTTCTCGATCGCGTGATCCTCGACGTGGTCGTGCTGCTGGTGCTGGATGTCGTTCAGCTGGTCGAGCGCCGCCTGCACCGCCGCCGACCGGGCCTCGTTGCGCTCCCGTGCCAGATCGTTCTGGTTGGCCCGCAGGCCCAGCCTGCGTACCAGTGGCCCGAAGGTCAGGCCCTGGCCGATCAGCGTCACCAGCACCACCACGAAGGCACAGAAGTGCAGCAGTTCGCGGTCGGGGAAGCCGACCGGCAGGGTGAAGATCGCCGCCAGGCTGATCACGCCGCGGGTGCCGGCCCAGCTCATCGCGACCGACTCGCGTGCGCCCAGGGGCTTCTCCCGCTTTCGCCGGCTGGCCGGGCTGTCGCCCTCCATGGCCGCGTCCTCCCCGCCGAGGCGGGTGTGCATCGAGCGCGGCAGCAGCTGGGTGAGCACCAGCCAGAGCGGGCGCAGCAGCAGCACGACGCCGAGCGTGATGCCCAGGGCGATCACGATGGTCGACGTCCGGTACTTGGCGAGCTCGTCGACGACGGTCGGCAGCTGCTGGCCGATCAGCAGGAACACCAGGCCCTCGAGCATGAAGTCGATCAGCCGCCAGACCGCGCTGGTCTGCAGGCGGCTCGCCCCGGTCGCGTACCGCGGGGCGTCGTGGCCGATGATCAGCCCCGCGACGACCACGGCCAGCACGCCGGAGACTTCGATCGACTCGGCGCCGATGTAGGCCACGAAGGGGGCCGCCAGCGAGATCGCGTTGGCGCTCAGCGGATCGGTCCGCAGCGGCCGCAGCAGGCGGACCACCCAGGCCAGCGCGATGCCGACGACCACGCCGCCGGCGGCCGACAGCGTGAAGACACCGACCGCGTTGGTGAAGGTGAAGCCCTTGCCCTCGTACGCCGCGACGGCCACGGTCAGGATCGTCAGGGCCGTCGCGTCGTTGAGCAGCCCCTCGCCCTGGATCAGGGTGACGAGGTTGTTGGGCAGCCCGGCCTTGCGCCCGACGGCCAGTGCGGCGACCGGGTCGGGCGGGGCGACGGCCGCGCCCAGGGCCACCCCGGCGGCCAGCGTCGCGCCGGTGACCCAGAGCGAGAAGCCGGCCCCGATCAGCAGCGAGGTGGCGATCACCAGGCCGACCGAGAGGCTGATCACGGTGCGCATATTGCGCCGGATGTCGATCAGCGAGGAGTCCAGCGCGGCGTTGTAGAGCAGCGGCGGGATCAGGAAGGTCAGGATGAGCTCCGGATCCAGCTCCGCGTTCGGGCCGGGCAGGTACGCGTACAGGATGCCGGTGAGCGTGAGCAGCGCCGCCGCCGGCAGTCCGGTGCGCTCGCTGATCCACCGCACCGCCACCACGACGGCGACCGCGGCCAGGACAAACAGCAGGAGCTCCTCGAGATGCACACACCCATTCTTCCGGAGATCGATATCGAACTTGTTATTGACACTCGAAGTGTCAAGATGACACCTTAAGTGTCATGTCGGAGTCCGGGGAGCTGCTCTACGAGGTGCTGCGGCACGTGCGGCCGTTGCATCAGTGGTCGGCCAAGGTGGTGGCCGACGCGCTGACCGAGCGCGACGTCACCATGCCGATGCGAGCGGTCCTCGAGCGCCTGGCCGACGGAGCGCAGACCGTGCCCCAGGTCGCGCGGTCGCTGTGGCTGCCCCGGCAGGTGGTGCAGCGGCTGGCCGACGCGGCGGTCGCGCTGGGCTACGTGCGGTTCGTCGACAACCCGGCGCACCGGCGGTCGCGGCTGGCCGAGCTCACGCCGTCCGGTGAGCGGGTGTGGGCGGAGATCCACGAGGGTGAGCTGGCCGGCCTCGACTCCCTCGCCGAGCAGCTCGACCCGTCCGACATCCAGGCGTGCGTGCGAGTGATCCAGAAGCTGACCGCACACACCCGCGAGCTGGCGCAGCGCCGGGGCGACGACCACGCCTGGTCGACGCCCGGCCCGCGTCCGGGAGAGGAGATTCGATGATCCACTACGAGGAGAGCGGCCAGGGCCATCCGGTGGTCCTGCTGCACGGCGGCGCGCTCGACCTGCGGATGTGGGACGACCAGGTGCCCGCGTTCGAGCGGAGGCACCGGGTGATCAGGGTGGACGCCCGCGGGCATGGGAGGTCCGAGACGCCGACCACGCCGTTCCGCCAGTGCGACGACATCGCCGAGCTGCTCGGCAAGCTCGGCATCACCCGCGCGGCGCTGGTCGGCGTGTCGATGGGTGCCGGCGCGGCGACCGACACGGCGCTGGAGTATCCGTCGCTGGTCTCGCATCTGGTGGTGATCGGCGCCGGCACCAACGAGCCGACCTTCACCGACCCGTGGATGCTCGACATCCAGCGGCAGCTCGCCGAGGCGCAGCAGCGGCTCGACGCGCCGGCCTGGATCGAGTTGTCCCTCAAGCAGGGCGCGATCGGTCCCTACCGGGACACGATCGACCCGGCGGTGCTGTCGCGCTGCCGCCAGATGATCACCGACACGGTCGCCAACCATGTGCGGCCGGATGCGGTGCCGCCACACCACGTCCGGGGCTCATGGCAGCGGCTCGGCGAGATCGCGGTGCCCGCCCTCGGCGTGGTCGGCGCGCTGGACGCGCGGGATCACCACGAGATGGTCGACCGGTTCGTCGCCGGCGTCCCGGGCGCGCGCAAGGCCGTGATCGACGGGGCGGCCCATTTGCCGAACATGGACCGCCCCGCCGAGTTCAACGAGCTGGTGCTGGATTTCCTCAGTACCGGTAGTGATCCGGCTTGAACGGGCCCTCGACGTCGACGCCCAGGTATTCGGCCTGCTTCTTGGTCAGCGTCGTGAGCCGCACGCCGAGCGCGTCCAGGTGCAGCCGCGCGACCTTCTCGTCCAGGTGCTTCGGCAGCACGTAGACCTGCTTGTCGTACTCGCCCGGCTTGGTCCACAGCTCGATCTGGGCCATCGCCTGGTTGGTGAACGAGTTGGACATCACGAAGCTCGGGTGGCCGGTGGCGTTGCCGAGGTTCATCAGGCGGCCCTCGGAGAGCACGATCACCGAGTGACCGTCCGGGAAGCGCCACTCGTGCACCTGCGGCTTGATCTCGATCTTCTCGATGCCCGGCACCTTGGCGAGGCCGGCCATGTCGATCTCGTCGTCGAAGTGGCCGACGTTGCCGACGATCGCGTTGTGCTTCATCGCGGCCAGGTGGTCGACGGTGACGATGTCGGTGCCGCCGGTCGTGGTGATGAAGATGTCGGCCTCGGAGACGACGTCCTCGAGGCGGACCACCTGCATGCCGTCCATGGCCGCCTGCAGCGCGCAGATCGGGTCGACCTCGGTGACCACGACGCGGGCGCCCTGCCCACGCAGGGTCTCCGCGGAGCCCTTGCCGACGTCGCCGTATCCGCAGACCACGGCCAGCTTGCCGCCGAGCATCACGTCGGTCGCGCGGTTGAGCCCGTCGACCAGCGAGTGGCGGATGCCGTACTTGTTGTCGAACTTGCTCTTGGTGACCGCGTCGTTGACGTTGATCGCCGGGAAGAGCAGCTCGCCCTCCTTGGCCAGCTTGTAGAGCCGCGCCACACCGGTGGTCGTCTCCTCGGTGACACCGCGGATCTCGGCCGCGATCCGGGTGAACAGCTGCGGGTCCTTGGCGAGCGTGCCGCGCAGCGTGTCCAGGATCACGCGGTACTCGTGGCTGTCGGCCTCGGTGGCCTGCGGCACGGCACCCGCGGCCTCGAACTCGACGCCCTTGTGCACGAGCAGGGTGGCGTCACCGCCGTCGTCCAGGATCATGTTGGGGCCCTGCCCGCCGGCGAACTCGAACAGCCGCTCGGTGCACCACCAGTACTCCTCGAGCGTCTCGCCCTTCCAGGCGAACACCGGCGTGCCGGCGGGCGCGTCAACGGTGCCGGAGCCGACGACGACCGCGGCCGCCGCCTCGTCCTGGGTCGAGAAGATGTTGCAGGACACCCAGCGCACGTCGGCGCCGAGGTCGACCAGCGTCTCGATCAGCACGGCGGTCTGCACGGTCATGTGCAGCGACCCGGCGATCCGGGCGCCCCGAAGCGGCTGCGCGTCCTTGTACTCGGCGCGGATCGACATGAGCCCGGGCATCTCATGCTCGGCCAGCCGGATCTGATGCCGCCCGGCCTCGGCCAGGCTGAGGTTCGCGACGGCGAACTCGACACCGTTCAGGGTCTGCAATTTGTCGGACATGGAGAAGGGCACCCCCTAGTTCAGGAGGCGCCCTTGTCATCAGTCGTCACCAGGCCGAGCGTGGCGGACCCGAACGGATCCGTCGCAGCGCCTCTCGACCGGCTCCTGCCACGATAACGCGATCAAAGATCCACTTCAAAACCAAATTCGGCGGGTACGCGCACAGCCCGGTCCCGCCGCAAGGGGCGGCCTGACTGCAACGCAAGGCCGTCCCCACCCATCCGGCCCGGAGAGCGCCCCGGAAAGTGGTAGCCCACGGAGGCATCTGCCCTCGGAATGCGTCCGTGGGCTACCACTTTTCGCTTGCCGACCGGATTACCCGGGTGGTCCGTGGTTCACGCCGGGTCAAGATCGATCCGAACGGTCAGCGGCTGCGAGCCCATCACCCGGCCGAGCGCCTTGTCCCACTGATGCGGCAGCGTGCGGGACCGCGCGGCGGCATCGTCATCGGGCAGAAGCACGGCGGTGCCACTGCGCCACCGCCGCCCGGTCTTGACCCGCACGCGTGGGTCCGCCTGGATGTTGCGGACGTAGTCGGCCTGCGTCCCGTGCGCGGCGATCAGCCAGAACGTGTCACCGTCGAGCCCGTCGCCGACGGGCGTATGCCGCGTCTGCCCGGACCGGCGCCCGGTGGTCTCGAGCAGCGCATAGGCCCCGGGCGCGATCCCACGCTGCAGAGCAGCCCGGGTGAGCCGGTTGTTGGCCCGCTCGAGAGTGGTGACGACCCGATACTTCCGCGACCGCATGCGGGGGATTCTCCTTCACGAGCCGGCGCCGCGGGCCTCAGAACTGGACCGGCGGGGCGTTGTGCGGGGTGATTACCTGGATGGCCGACGGGTTGGTGCGGGCGCGGCCCGGCAGCGCGCCCCGGGCGTGCATCACCGCCTGGCACGCCCGTCGCATGTCCTGGCGCAGGTCGTGGTGCAGCACCGCCGACAGGCGGCGCTCCCGCAGCAGCGCCGTGTTCTCGCCGTCGAGGTCGTGCGCCACGAAGACGTCGTAGCGCCGGCCCACCGCGTCGAACGCCTTCACGACGGCCGCGTTGCCGCCCGCGCCCGCGTAGAGGGAGTAGACCGCGCGCACCGACGGCGTGCCGGCCAGCAGCTCCCGTGTGTTCTCGTGCACCGCGTCGGCGCGGTCCTCCTCGTCGACCACCTCGTGGATGCGGCGCAACGGCGCCCGCACCCGCATCTCGGCGCGAAACCCGCTCTCGCGCTCGTCCTCGCCGCGGAACGATCCGTGCCCGCGCACCACCAGCACATCGCCCGCCCGGTCGGCCAGCCATTGCTCCACCAGGTACGCCGCCGTAGCGCCCGCGGCCCGGTTGTCGATCCCCACGTACGCCACCCTCTTGCTGCCGGGCAGATCGGTGACCAGCGTCACCACCGGGATGGGCAGGCGGGCCACCGCCGCGGTGATCTCCGGCTCGTCCGGCGCCTTGAGGATCACGCCGTCGGACTTGGCGCGGGCCACCTTGTCGAGCACCGCGACCAGGTCGCCGACCGACGGGCTGTCCAGGAAGTGGAAGCGGGAGCGGATCACCGCCGGGCGCAGCGACGGCAGCACGGCCTCGAGGGCCGCGCGGACCGCCGCCGAGAACCGGGCCGGCGCCTGCACCACCACATCGAGCATGAACGTGCGACCGCCCAGCCGGACCTGCGTCTGCTGCCGGTCGAGGTCGGCGATCGCCTGTCTGACCTCGCGCACGGTGCTCTCCCGGACGCCGCCGCGGCTGTGCAGCACCCGGTCGACGGTCGCCGGGCTGAGCCCGGCCTGGGCGGCGATCTCGCGGATGCGGTACGGGTGCTTCACGCGTACACAATGATGGTTTTTTGAGGTCTTCTCAATCGCTTGAACAGGTCCTTCCGCGCATAGCCTGACGTCATGACTTCCTGGTTCAGCGCTGCCGACTGCCGGCTGGAGGACTTCCGGGCACTCGTCGAGCAGAAGACCGATCGATCCGCGTATCCGCACGCCGTCGACGTCGTCCAGAACGTTCTCATCTATCCGGGCGACCTGGCCGACACCCCAACGCTTCGATCGGAGCTGGCCGGGGCGCTGATGAACGGGCCCGGCATCGTGGTGTTCCGCGGCGCGTTCGCCGGCGGCGTCGTCGACCGCGCCACCGAAGTGTTCGCCGGCCTGATCGCGGACCAGAAGGCGGCCGGCGTCGTGGGCGGCGACCACTTCGCGAAGCCCGGCGCCAACGACCGGGTGTGGGGTGCGCTCGACAAGTTCGCGCTACGCGACCCCGCGGCGTTCGCGGCCTACTACGACAACCCGACGCTCGCCCTGATCTCGAACGCCTGGCTGGGCACCGGCTATCAGGTCACCTCGCAGGTCAACGTGGTGAACCCGGGCGGCGAGGCGCAGGTCGCGCACCGCGACTACCACCTCGGCTTCATGTCCCAGGCGCAAGCGGTGCGGTACCCGTCGCACATCCACCTGCTGTCGCCGGCGTTGACCCTGCAGGGCGCGGTCGCCCACGTGGACATGCCGGTGGAGACCGGCCCGACCCTCTACCTGCCGCACTCGCAGAAGTACCCGCCCGGCTACATCGCCTACCACCAGCCCGAGTTCACCGAGTATTTCGAGGCCAACTACGTGCAGCTGGCACTGTCCAAGGGGGACGCCGCGTTCTTCAACCCGGCGCTCTTCCATGGCGCCGGCACCAACCGGTCGGCGGACGTGCAGCGGATGGCCAACCTGTTGCAGATCTCGTCGGCCTTCGGCCGGGCGATGGAGACCGTCGATCGCACGGCCATGTGCGAGGCGCTCTATCCGACACTGCTCGGGTACGAGGGCCGCACGGCGAACGTGATCGCGGCATCGGCCGAGGGCTACGCGTTCCCGACGAACCTGGACCGCGACCAGCCGATCGGCGGGCTGGCCCCGCAGACCCAGGCGGAGCTCGTGACGCAGGCGGTGGCCGAGCGCTGGGACGCGGCGACCTTCACCAAGGCCCTGCACGACCAGCGGAACCGGCGCCTTTCCTGAGGCGAAGTCGGCTATCCTCCTCGGCGATCATCGATGTCGTCCATGGGGGATCCGCGATGCGCGAGAAGCTTCAGGCGCGTGCCTTCGAAATCGTCGCGCCGGTGCTGCAGCCGGCCGAAGAGCCGATCATGGCGACCCGGGCGATGATCGGGGCCTTCGCGCGCGGCGGCCTGGGCGAGCAGATCGCGGCCCGCGACGGGACGCAGTTCGTGGTGGTGACCGACCGCCGGCTGATCTTCCTGCCGCAGCGGATCCTCGGCGGCCCGGGCCGGAAGGTCCTCGGCGAGGTGCCGCGTGACCAGGTGATCCTGTCGGACGTGAAGATGGCCGTCATGAGTGTGGTGGCCATCGCCTTCGGCACCCGGGGCGACGGCGTGGTGCTCACCTTCCCGCGCCAGGACCAGCGCAACGCGAAGGCGCTGGTCGCTGCCCTGGGCAACTACTGAAGATTTTTCTGGCCGGGGTGTCCGGTTGGCGGCGGCGTGCTCGTCACGGTGGTGAGATCACCTGAGACGAGAGGGAGTCAACGCCATGAAGTACATGATGTTCGTCTGCACCGACACCGAGCCCGAGACCGACCAGTCGCGGGTGCCGGACATCCAGGAGTGGGTGTCGGAGCTGCAGGGCAACGGCAAGCACGTGATCGGTGAGCGGCTGGCGTCGGAGACCACCGCCACCACCGTGCGGGTGCGCGGCGGCGAGCTGCTGATCACCGACGGGCCGTTCGCCGAGACCAAGGAGGTCATCGCCGGGTTCGACGTGCTGGAGTGCGCGGACCTGGACGAGGCCATCGAGATCGCCCGTAAGCACCCGATGGCCTACAACGGCCGGATCGAGCTGCGCGCGTTCGACCCCCTGGAGCTCGACTGATGACGCAGCCGCCGTCGGGGGCCGTCGCCGCCGCGGCGCGCGAGTCCTACGGGCGGATCGTCGCCACCCTGATCCGGGTGACCGGGGACTGGGAGATGGCCGAGGACTGCGCGCAGGAGGCGCTCGCGGCAGCGCTGGAGAAATGGCCGGCCACGGGGGTGCCGGCCAACCCCGGCGGCTGGCTGATGACGGTCGCGCGCAACCGGGCGATCGACATGCTGCGACGGATCACCGTCGAGCAGCGCAAGCTACGCGAGATCGCAGCGCTCACCCCGGCCGAGGTGGCACCCGCGGAAGGGAAGGACGACGTGGAGGACGACCGGCTGCGGCTCATCTTCACCTGCTGTCACCCGGCGCTGGCGCTGGAGGCCCGGGTCGCGCTCACCCTGCGCACGGTCTGCGGGGTGCCCACCGCCGAGATCGGGCAGGCGTTCCTCACCGGCGAGTCGACCATGACCCGGCGGCTGACCAGGGCGAAGACCAAGATTGCGAAGGCCGGCATTCCGTACCGGGTGCCGAGCGGGCCGGCCCTGCACGAGCGGCTACCCGGCGTGCTGGCGGTGGTCTATCTGCTGTTCACGCAGGGCTACAACGCGGACGGCGACGCGGCGTTCGCGGACGAGGCGATCCGGCTGGCCCGGCTGCTGCGGCGGCTGATGCCGGACCAGCCGGAGGTCGCCGGGCTGCTTGCGCTGTGCCTCTTCCAGCACTCCCGGCGGGATGCTCGCAAGGACACCGACGGCAACCTGCTCACCCTGGACAAACAGGACCGGACGCGGTGGGACCACGCGGCGATCGCCGAAGCCCGGGCGCTGCTGCCGGAGCTGCGGCCGGGGCCGTACGCGATCCAGGCCCAGATCGCCGCCGAGCACGTCACCGAGGAGACCGACTGGCCGGCGGTGGCGCGGTGGTACGACCTTCTGTTCGAGCTGCAGCCGTCGCCGGTGGTGCAGCTCAACCGGGCGGTGGCACACGGATTCGCCTCCGGTCCGGAGGCGGGGCTGGCGATCCTGAGCGCGGTCCGCAGGGATGGGGTACTGGACCGGTACGCCCCCGCGGCCGCGGCCGAGGCCGAACTGACCGCTCGGATGGGTGATCGGGTCAAGGCCGAGTTGCTCTTCCGCGAGGCGGCGGGCCTGACGAACTCACCGGCCGAGCGGCGGGCGCTGCTCGACCGGGCCGACCAGATGTTGGAGGAGACATGACCGAGCCGACCGTCACGTTCAACGGCGACTTCAGTGAACCCGGCGCCGAGCCGGTGCCCTGGGCCGACGTCGACCGGATCCTCACCGAGGCGGAGATCTTCTGGCTGTCCACCGTCCGCACGGACGGCCGCCCGCACGTGACCCCGATGCCGGCCGTCTGGGTCGACGGTGTGCTGCACTTCTGCACCGGCGACCGGGAGCAGAAGTCGGCCAACCTCGCGGCCAATCCGCGGGTTGCGCTCACCACCGGCACGCCGAAGCTGCACCGGGGCGTCGACGTGGTCGTCGAGGGCGAGGCGGTCCGGGTGACCGACCACGACCGGCTGGTCGAGCTGGCCGCACTGTGGAAATCGCGGCTCGACTGGGACTACACGGTCGGCCGGACACCTTCGACGACGGCGTGGGACACACCGGACTCGTCTTCGGCGTACGCCCGGAGAAGGTCCTGTCGTTCGGCAAGAACCCGCACTCCCAGGCGCGCTACACCTGGTAGCCGAGCGCGCGCAGCGCCTCGGCGCTGCGCCGCACGTCGGCCACCGGGCCCTCGCCGGCCGGCTCGTCGTGCAGAATCGTGTCCTGCTCGAGGACCCACCAGCCGTCGTAGCCCTGCTTGCCGAGCGCGGCGGCGACCGCCGCGAAGTCCACGTCGCCGTCGCCGATCGGCCGGTACATGTTGCGGGCCACGGCCTCGGTGTAGGTGAGGTCGCCGGCCCGCACCTTGCGCGCCATCGAGTGGTCGACGTCCTTGGCGTGCACGTGGGCGATCCGGTCGGCGGCGTGCGCGGCCAGCACGGCCGGGTCGGTGCCGCCGATCAGCAGGTGACCGGTGTCCAGGCAGAGCGGGATGCGGGACCCCTCCAGCACCCGCTCGACCTCGGGCCCGGTCTCGATCATCGTGCCGACGTGCGGGTGCAGGACGGCGCGGATGCCTCTCGACACGGCCAGGTCATGAAACTCGTCCAAGGTGGACAACAAGCGGCGCCAGCCCGCCCCGTCGAGGGCCGGTCGTTCGTCGTACCCGTCCCGGCCCGTAGCCGCGGCGAGCACCAGGACATCGCCCGGGAAGGCATCCACGATGGACGAAGGGCTGGCGGCCTCGTGGAGCACGACGGGCACGAAGCCGCCGAGCGCGCTCAGCTCGTAGCGCGCGAGCAGCGGACCCGGGTCGGGCGGGAGGAAACCCGCCGGGCCGTACTCGGTGGCGGTCAGCCCGACCTCGTGCATCTCGCGCAGCACGCGCTCGGCGGAAAGCTGGTGTCCCCACCCCGGAACCTCGCAGACACCCCAGGAGATGGGTGCTCCGGCGATCTTCATGGCTCAACCTTCAGTCCGGCCTCGCTCAGCTTCACCGGGCGGTGCTCGTGCAGGGAGAGGGTGCAGGCCTCGGCGATCCAGCCGGCCTCGACGGCGTCGGCGACGGTGCACGGCGACTCGATGCGGCCCGCGACCAGGTCGATGAAGGCCGACAGTTCGGCGCGGTACGCGTCGATGAAGCGGTCCATGAAGAAGTGGTGCGGCGCCTGGTCGGGAAAGGTGACGCCCGGCTCGGCGGACCGCATCGGCAACCGGCCGTCCAGTCCGGCCGCGATGCTGTCCGCCGAGCCGTGCAGCTCCAGCCGGACGTCGTAGCCCCGGCCGTTGTAGCGGGTGTTGGAGACGACCGCGAGCGTGCCGTCGTCGAGGGTCAGCACGGCCGCGGTGGTCGAGGCGTCACCGATCTCCGCGAAGAAGCCCTCGGCGTGGCCGGTCGCGTACACCTCGACCACCTCGCGCCCGGTGACGAACCGGATCGTGTCGAAGTCGTGCACGCTGCAGTCGCGGAAGATGCCGCCGGAGCCGGCGAGGTAGGTGTCCGGCGGTGGGGCCGGATCCATCGTCGTGGACCGTACGGTGTGCAACCGCCCCAGTTCGCCGCTCTGCACGGCGGCGCGGGCCCGGACGATCCCGGCGTCGAACCGGCGGTTGTAGCCGATCTGCACCCGGACCTGAGCCCCGGCGTCCGTGCAGCGCCGCAGCACCTCGGCGGCCTCGGCCGCGCCGCGGGCCACCGGCTTCTCGCAGAAGACCGGCAGTCCCGCCTCCACCCCGGCCAGGATCAGTTGCGGGTGCGCATCGGTGGCGGCCGCGATGACCAGGCCGTCGATGCCGGCGGCGAGCACCTCGCCCGCACTGTCGCGCGCGTCCGCGAACGACGCGGCGAGCCCCGGCATCGGGTCGTGCACCACCAGGTCGACGCCCAGCGCGGTCAGCGTCTCGGCGTGGAAGGCGCCGATCCGGCCGAGCCCGATGAGTCCGAGACGCATCAGTCCTGCCCTCCGACGACTCCCTGAAGACCCACACCCCGACAATGCGGGTGGTAACCAGGTCGTAACAAGAGGCCGCTCACATCAAAAAGGCATCAGCCGTTTCGGGTACGCCCGCGGCGGGCATCGAAGTCAGCCGTGGTGACCAGAGTGGCGAACCGATATCGCCTGCTCGATCAACTCGGCGTCGGTGGCATGTCGGTGGTCTGGCGTGCGCATGACGAGGTGCTCGATCGCGAGGTGGCGGTCAAGGTGCTGTCGCACGAGACGGCCGCCGACCCGATGCTGCTCGACCGGATCCGCATCGAGGCGCGCGCCGCAGCTCGCCTGCGTCACCCGCACGTGGTCGAGGTGCACGACTTCGGCGAGACCGAGGCCGGGCTGCCGTTCGTGGTGATGGAGCTGGTCGACGGCCGGTCGCTGGCGGATCTGCTGGTCAAGGGCCCGCTGCCGTGGCGCAGCGCGGTGACGATCGGCGCGCAGGTGGCCGACGCGCTGAGCGCCGCGCACGCCCGCGGGATCGTGCACCGTGACGTGAAGCCGAGCAACGTGATGGTCACCCAGGAGGGCGTGAAGCTGGTCGACTTCGGCATCTCGGCGAGCGCCGGCGAGGCCGACGGCATCGGCGGCGAGGTGTACGGCACGCCCGCGTACCTGGCGCCGGAACGGATCAGCGGCGGCGTGGTCCGACCGGCCACCGACGTGTACGCCCTCGGCCTGCTCCTCTATCTGATGCTGGCCGGCCGCCTGCCGTGGGCCGCGTCCACCACCACGCAGATGCTGCGCGCCCACGTCTACGCCGACCCGGCCGGCCTGCCTCCGGTCCCCGGCCTGCCGCACGACGTGGCCGCCCTGGTGCGCCGCTGCCTGTCGAAGCGCCCCGGCGACCGGCCGACCGCCCTGGCCGTCGCCGGTCAGCTCGCCGACGCCGCCGGCCTGGTGCTTCCGCCGTCGCTGCTGGCCGCCATCGACCAGCCCACCAAGGTCATCCGGTTCCACCCCATCCGGCGCCGAGGAGCGCTGCTCGCCGGCGCGGCCGCGGTCACCGTAGCTTTGGCCGGGGTGGGGTTCGTCGCCCTGAGGGACGACTCGCCGCCGGTGACAAGGGCTGCCGCGGCGCCGCCCGCGGCGGCAGCGGCCGCCCCGACCTGCACGGTCGGGTATGCGATCCGCAGCGCGGTCAACGGACGGTACTCGACGGCCGTGACGCTCGCGCACACCGCCACGCCCGCGAGCTGGCGGCTCACCTTCGAGCTGCCGGCCGGCCAGAAGCTGGTCAAGGGCTGGACCGGCGGCTGGGCGCAGGAGGGCCGGTCGCTGCGGCTGAGCGGCACCGGCCGCAAGGTCAGCACCGGCTTCGACGCGAGCTACAGCCGGTCGGCCACGTTGCCGGGCGCCTTCACGCTGAACGGCACGGTGTGCGAGGCCGAGATGTCGGTGGGGGGCCAGACCAGAACCACGACGACCACCCGGCCGGCCACACACCCGTTCAAGGCCACGGCGCCGAAGCCACCGAAGCCACCGGAGCCCGCGAAGAAGGCTCCCAAGCCGAAGGAGAAGAACGACAACAGCGGTCCGGGCAGCAACAGCGGCAAGGGCAAGGGCAAGGGCTAGAAGGCGTCGCCGGTGCGCCAGGCCATCTCCTGGAGCACGAAGACGTTTCCCTCCGGGTCGGTGATCGCGGCGAACTTCACGCCGCCGCCGACGTCGTCGACCTTCCCGACGTCCACGCCCCGGCCGATCAACTCGGCCCGGGCCTCCTCGATGTCGTTGACGACGAGGTGCACGCCGCGGACCGTGCCCGGCTTCATCTCGTCCAGGATGGGGAAGCCCCGGCTGAGCACGATCGAGCAGGCCGAGCCGGGCGGGGTGAGCTGCACGACCCGGGTGCCCTCCGCCGGCACCGCATCGACGTCGACGGCGAATCCGAGCCGGTCGGCGTAGAACTCCTTGGCGCGGTCGATGTCCGCGACCGGGACGGGGACGAGTTCGAGCTTGATTTCCATGATCACTCCGATGCCTGGTGAGCGGCTGACACCGGAGGGTCGGAGCCGAGGTCACGTCTTCGACATCGGCCGGGCCGGCGGCCTAGCGGGTCGTGGCGCGGGTCGACCAGCGGATGGCCTCCATGTAGTGGCCCGCCAGGTCGTGGGCGCCCACGTCGCCCGCGTCGTACGCGTCCACGACCCGCAGCACCTCGCCCAGCCGTCCGGCGCCGTCGACCAGCGCTGCGGAGACCTCGGCGGTCAGCGGCAACTGCTCGGCCAGCGTCGCCGCCGGCGTGCCCAGCAGATCCGCCACGCCGCTGACCAGCCCGGCCATGAACGCCGCGTCGGGTGAGGCGCCCAGCGCCGGCGCAACGTTCTCGCTCAGCCGGGCGCGGGTGAGCGCACCGATCATCTGGTCCTCGGTGGCCTCGGCGATGTCGTCGATGACCATCAGCATCGCCCACTGCCGGATGTGCGCGAGACCGATCATCACGACGGCCTGCCGGACGGAGGAGACGCGTGCGGCGCCACCGGCCGCGGCCGAGTTGCTGGCCCGCAGCACGCGCATGGACAGCGCGGGATCGGTGGCGATGATCGACATGACCGAGTCGAGGTTCGACTCCGGGGCGTTGAGCGCGCTGAGCAGCTCGAGCCGGCGGAGCCGCGACGGCGAGATGCTCGCGGTGGACAGCACCTGGGGACGGCTCAGCGCGTAGCCCTGGCGCAGCTCCATCCCGTGCCGGTCGGCCAGCGCCACCTGGGCGGCGGTCTCCAGCCGCTCGGCGACGATCTGGACGCCGGGGTGCCGGCGGATCTCCGCGACGAGCTCGTCCAGGTTGCTGAGGTCGCCGTCGAGCAGGTCGAGCTTCACGTACGAGGCCAGCGGCAGCAGCCTCTCGTGGCCGGACCCCCGGACGAAGTCGTCCAGTGCGACCCGGTAGCCCTGCTCGACGAGCGACGTGATCCCGGCGATCACCGCGTCGTCGATGGTCACCGTCTCCAGCACCTCGAGAACGACGCGCTCGGGGCCGAACGGCAGGGTCAGGTCGCCGGTGAGGAATTCGGTGGTGAGGTTGATGAAGCAGGGTTTGCCGCCGGCCACCTCGTCGAGACCGAACTCGGTGAACGCGTTCACGATCACCTGGCTCGTGGCGTACGTGTCCTGCCGGCCCGAGTCGATCGCCGCCATGCTGCCGCGAAACAGCAGCTCATAGGCCACGACCGCACCGCCGGCGTCGAAGATCGGCTGCCGGCCGACGTGGACGAGGTGGGCGCCGGGGGTCACATCGGTCACATCGGCACGCAAACCTCAGACCTGAGAACGGTTCGACCAGAAGCGTTATATGTGTCTCGACAAGTTGCGTCGTTTACTGAGTCGTTTTACTGTCAGAGCATGTCCCTGAAGACTTCGACCGAGGGGGCGCCCACGAGCGCCGACGAGCTGATCAATGCCATGGCCGTGTTGCCGGCCGACGACCCGCGCCGGCCCGCCGCGCGCGACCGGGCGATCCGGGCGTGGATGCCGCTCGCCAAGCACCTGGCGCAGCGCTACCACGGGCGCGGCGAGCCCGCCGACGATTTGATACAGACCGCGACCGTCGGCCTGATCAAGGCGATCGACCGGTTCGACCCGGAGCGTGGCTTCGACTTCGCCGGCTTCGCCATCCCGACCGTGCTCGGCGAGGTCAAGCGGCACTTCCGCGACCGCACCTGGGCCGTCCGCGTGCCGCGGCGCACGCAGGAGATGCGGATGGCGATCACCGAGGCGAACAACACGCTGCTCAGCACGCTCGGTCGTTCGCCGACGGTGGCGGACATCGCGGCACACCTCGGCCGCACCGAGGAGGAGGTGCTGGAGGGGCTCGAGGGCTCGAGGGCCTACTCGGCGACCAGCCTCAGCACCCCGGTGGCCGGGGACAGCGAGACGTCGCTGGGCGACACGCTGGGCGGTGACGATCACGCGTTCTACCTGACCGAGATCCGGATGACCCTCGGCACGGCGCTGGCCAAGCTCAACGAGCGCGAGCAGCGCATCTTGTCGCTGCGCTTCTACGGCAACATGACGCAGTCGGACATCGCCGAGAAGATGGGCATCTCGCAGATGCACGTGTCACGGCTGATCGCGAAGGCGCTCGCCAAGCTGCGCGAGGACTTGCGCAAAGACTGAAAGAAGGCAGCAGAACGACGAAATTCGACGACAGTCGCTTGTGAAGCGGATCACAGTGGCTTTATGGTTCGTCAATGTCTCCCGCTTCCGTCCTCATTGCCACCCTGCTCAGCGGCGCCGCGGCCGTGCCGAGCCCGGCGATAACCCCTGTCACCCGCGCGGCCCTCGACCCGGCACTTGTCTCCGGGCGGGGCGCGAGTGTCCGCTTCCTCGAGCAGGAGGCGGAGAACGCACGTACCAACGGGGTCGTGATCGGCACCGACCAGACCGCCCGCAACGCGTACACCCTCGCCGCGGAGGCCTCCGGCCGTAAGGCCGTCAAGCTCGCGCCGGGGCAGTGGGTCGAGTTCACCCTGCCCGCTGCCGCGAACGCCATCACGGTGCGCTACAGCATCCCGGACGCGCCCGCGGGCGGTGGCCTGCGCGCCCCGCTCGAGGTGAAGGTCAACGGCACGGACCGCAAGACCATGCCCCTGACTTCGGAGTACGCGTACCTCTACAACCAGTACCCGTTCACCAACGACCCCCAGGCCGACCTGCTGCACCCCGACTGGTGGATCACCGAGTGCGCGTGCGTGCCGGCCGCCACCACCCCGGCGCCGGTGATCGCCAAGCCGTTCCGGCCGATGAAGTTCTACGACGAGCAGCGTCTCCGCCTGGCCAGGACCTACCGGGCCGGTGACCGCATCCGCCTCACCGCGTCCGCCGCGGTCCCGTGGACCGTGATCGACCTGCTCGACTCCGAGCGGGTCGGCGCGCCCGTGGTCAACCTGAAGGCGGTCAACGCGCTGCTGCTGGGCGCCGATCCCACCGGGCGCCGCGACTCCGCCCCGGCCCTGAAGCGAGCCATCGCACTGGCCCGGCGACTCAACCTGCCGGTCTACGTGCCGCCGGGAACCTTCCAGGTCAACCGGCACATCATCGTCGACAACGTGACGATCCAGGGCGCCGGCAACTGGTACACCACCTTCAAGGGGCATGAGGTCGCGTTGCCGCAGCCGGCTCCGGACGGCTCGGTCCACACGGGCGTGGGTTTCTACGGTAAAGAGGGCGGCAGCAGCAACGTCCACCTGGCCGGCTTCTCGATCGAGGGCGACGTCCGGGAGCGGATCGACACCGACCAGGTCAACGGCATCGGCGGCGCGCTCAGCGACTCGAGCATCCGCGGCCTGCACATCCGGCACACCAAGGTCGGGCTGTGGTTCGACGGGCCGATGCGTGACACCACGATCAGCGACACCATCGTGGTCGACCAGATCGCCGACGCGCTCAACTTCCACACCGGTGTGACCGGCTCGACCGTGCGCGACGTGTTCGTCCGCAACACCGGCGACGACGGCCTGGCGATGTGGTCCGAGAAGATCGCCAATGCCGGCAACGTCTTCGATCACAACACCGTGCAGAGCCCCACCCTGGCGAACGGCATCGCGATCTACGGCGGCAGGGACAACACCGTCTCCCGCAACCTGGTCGCCGATCCGGTGCGCGAGGGCAGCGGCCTGCACGCCGGCTCCCGGTTCGGCGCCGAGCCGTTCACCGGACGGCTCGACTTCACCGGCAACACCACGGTCCGCGCCGGGACGCTCGACCTGAACTGGACCATCGGACTCGGCGCGATCTGGTTCTACGCCCTCGACCGCAGCATCGCCGCCGACGTGCGGGTGACCGGCGACCACTACCTCGACAACACCTACAACGCGATCATGCTGGTGTCCGAGTGGGGGGTGAAGGACCTGTACTCGATCGAGGGTCTCAAGTTCAAGGACGTCAGGATCGACGGCACGGGTACGAGTGTGCTGAGCGCGCGCAGCGCGGGGTCCGCGTCGTTCGAGAACGTCGACGCGCGCAACATCGGGGCGCAGGGCGTCAACAACTGCGGCTCGTTCCACTTCACGCCGGCCGGGTCCGAGTTCGGGCTCACCGATCTCGGCGGCAACGACGGCGCCTGGCTCGGGCCGTACCTGCCGAACGTGATCAGCTGCGCGGACCGGCCGACGGTCGTCCCGCCACCCGCGCCCGCCCCCTGGTGATCGCTTTTTGATGTCTTCCCGCGGCCGCCGGGAGTCGACACGGTGTCAGACTTTCCCACCATGGAGACTCTCGGCGTCGCGGTGGCCGGCTTCGGCTGGATGGGGCGGGTGCACACCCAGGCGTACCCGCGGGTGCCGCACCACTTCCCGCAGCTCGGGGTGCGACCAGAGCTGGTCGCGGTGGCCGACGAGGTGCCCGGCCGGGCCGAGGAGGCGGCCGCGCGGTACGGCTTCGCCACCGCCACCCGCGACTGGCGCGCGCTCGCCGATGACCCGCGGATCCACGCGGTCAGCATCGCGGCGCCCAACTTCCTGCACCGGGAGATGGGCGATGCGCTGGCCCGCGCCGGCAAGCACATCTGGATCGAGAAGCCGGTCGGGCTCACCGCCGACGACGCGGCCGCGGTGGCCGCCGCGGTGCGCGAGTCGGGCGTGCGCGGCACGGTCGGCTTCAACTACCGCAACGCTCCGGCCGTCGAGGCCGCCCGCGACCTGATCGCCGGCGGTGAGCTGGGCACCGTCACGCACGCCCGGTTCCGGTTCTTCAGCGACTACGCCGCCCACCCGGAGGGCGCGCTGTCCTGGCGGTTCGAGCGCGCCCGGGGCGGCAACGGGGTGCTCGGCGACCTGGCCGGGCACGCCGCCGACCTGGTCCGCTTCCTGCTCGGGGAGATCGAGTCGCTGGTCGCCGACACGGCCGTCTTCGTGCCGCAGCGGGCCCGGCCGGCCGGTGCGACCGCCGGGCACACCCGGGCGTCCGGCGGCGAGATGGGCCCGGTGGAGAACGAGGACTACGTGTCGGCGCAGCTGCGGCTGGAGTCGGGGGCGCGGGCGGTGCTCGAGGCGAGCCGGGTCGCGGTCGGTGAGCAGAATGCGTACGGGTTCGAGGTGCACGGCACGCGCGGGGCGGTGTTCTGGGACTTCCGCCGGATGGGTGAGCTCGGGGTCAGCGTCGGCTCGGCGTATCAGGACCAGGCGGTCAGCACGATCTACATCGGACCCGGGCAGGGCGAGTACGCGGCGTTCCAGCCCGGCTCGGGCACCGCCATGGGGTACGACGACCTGAAGGTCATCGAGGCCTATCGCTTCGTGCGGTCGATCTCCGAGCGGAAGTCCTACGGAACCACGCTCGAGGATGCGGTCGCGGCCGCACGGGTCCTCGATGCGATGACCGCCTCCGCGGAACAACGGCGGTGGGTGGATCTCACAAGCGCAAATATTTCCATGTAAGCATTTACTGTGCGGTAGCCGAATGGCAGCGTGACCGCATGACACGGAGAGCTGCGCTTGTATTGGCGCTGATTGCCGCAGTGGTGGGGGCGTCGGCAACACCGGCGAACGCCGCGGCACCGAAACCGAAGTTCACGCACCTGAACCCCGGTCAGCAGCCCAAGCTGACCGAGAGGGTTCCGGTCAATATCGTCTTCCTCGGCTACGACCGCAAAGAGGTCAACCAGAGGGAGTTCACCGCCGGACTGGCGAAGACCTACGAGCCGGTCGACCGGTACCCAACCATGTACGCGGGTACCCCTCAGAAGCTCGGCATCAAATACACGTACGACTACAACGTCACCTACGCCGACAAGGCGTACCAGGACAAGTTCTTCAAGAAGCTCGGCACGCTCGCCACCCCTGCGCCGCTGACGGCGTACCAGGAGGCGTACAACGAACAGGAGAAGAACGTTCTCGACATCACCGAGAACAACTACATCGACGCGCCGACCGTCGAGCGCTATCTGGCCTACAACCCGCCGCGCGGGGTGAACACCAAGCGCAACACGATCTTCCTGATCGACTGGTACGGCCGGGCGGACTTCAAGTTCCACCTCTACCGCAAGACCGGGGAGCCGGACCCGGACACCGGTTACGACTTCGGCGTGCAGCGCGACAGCCGCAAGATGATGGGCTGGGGCGGCACCGCCGCGGACGACGAGGAGACCGGCCTGGGCTCGACCCGCCGCGTCTGGTTCACCGACCTGTCCGCCGGCCCCGAGTCCAACATGGCCAACTACATCGTCGACCAGACCGACCTGGACGAGGACGGTGTCGAGGACTACCGGATGCCGGTGTCGTGGGAGTATGCCGCGAACGGCTACCGATCTCCCAGCGCGATCTCGGGCGACCTGGCCAAGATCACCCGGTACGTCGGCCTCAACCTGCTGATGACGACCTCGCCGCTGTACTCCGTGGACCTGCCGTCCGGCCTGCCGAAGTCCATCAACCTGGACAGCAACACCTATGAGGCCTGGCCTGGCGTGGACGCGTCCGCGCAGTACATCAAGCCGGACCTGCTCCTCGAGGAGACGGCCGACCTTCGCTGGCGTAACAGGTTGAGCTACGACAACCAGGATCTGCCGCTGACCGGTAAGGCCCTGGAGTGCTTCGAGGGCAAGTATGTGACCGACGAGCCGTGCTACGACGGCCAGGAACTGCCGCCGACCGCCAACCCGTACCTCAACGCCGTCGAGAACGACGCGGTGTTCCGCGACGACGCCGGCCGGGTCGACTACGAGGTGCCGTTCATCAACTACGCGACGGGCGAGAACTACCCGACCCCGCTGGGCTACGCCGACAACAACTACGTCGACGGCACCCAGAGCTACGTGTTCTCGTTCATCTCCCCGGAGATCGTCGACGCCGGCTACGGCCTGACCACCACGATGATCCACGAGGGCGGCCACCACCTCGGTCTGAGCCACCCGCACGACGGCTACGACAGCGAGTCGGGCGTCGACTACGAGCCGGTGAACGAGTACTTCTTCTCGTGGATCGGCGACGAGAACAACTCGATGATGAGTTACATCGACCTGAACTGGGACTTCAGCCAGTTCGACCGGGACAACAGCGACCGGTTCCTGACCGCGGCGTACCACGAGGGCGCGAACCGCCTGGCCGCCGACGTGCTGGCCGCCAAGGGCGCCCGCAAGGGCACCGCCGACCTGCGGGTGGCCGACCTGCTGCTGGGCCTGTCCAAGAAGGCGTTCGCGGCGCACGAGTACCGCCTCGCCTACGCGCTGGCCGAGCAGGCCTACAACCGCGTGGTCGCGGCGGCGAAGAAGTCCGGCGCCGACCCGAGCGCCGCGGCCAAGGCGATGCACGCCGAGGCGCAAACGTCGCGCAAGGCCGGCGAGGTGCACCTCGGCCCCGAGGCCGTCGACAGCCTCGAGCCGGGCAGCGGGCCTAGGTCCCTGCCGTAACGGTCGCCTGCGGAGCTGTGTCGAACTGGGTTCGGTACAGCTCCGCATAGCGGCCGCCCCGGGCCAGCAGGTCCGGGTGCCGGCCGCGCTCGACGATCCGGCCGCCCTCCAGGACCAGGATCTGGTCGGCGGACCGGACCGTCGAGAGCCGGTGCGCGATCACCACGCTGGTCCGCCCCTCGAGAGCCTCGCCCAGCGCCGCCTGCACCGCCGCCTCCGACGTCGAGTCCAGGTGCGCGGTCGCCTCGTCCAGGATCACCACGCGTGGGCCGGCCAGCAGCAGCCGGGCGATGGTGAGCCGCTGGCGTTCGCCGCCGGAGAGCCGGTAGCCGCGCTCGCCGACCATCGTCTCCAGGCCATCGGGCAGCCCCTCCACCAGGTCCGCGAGGCGGGCGCGGCGCAGGGCGTCCCACAACTCGTCGTCGGTCGCGTCGGGCCGGGCGAAGAGCAGATTGGCCCGGATGGTGTCGTGCAGCAGGTGACCGTCCTGAGTGACCACACCGAGCGCGCCGCGGATCGACTCGGCCGTCAGATCGCGCACGTCGTTGCCGGCCAGCCGGACCGCGCCCTCCTCGACGTCGTAGAGCCGCGGCAGCAGCTGGGCGATCGTCGACTTGCCCGCGCCGGACGAGCCGACCAGCGCCACCAGCTGCCCGGGCTCGGCGGTGAACGACACCCCGTGCAGGACCTCCTCACCGCCGCGGGCGTCCAGCTTGGCGACATCCTCCAGCGAGGCGAGTGAGACCTTGTCCGCCGACGGGTACGCGAAGCGCACGTCATCGACCTCCACCGACACGGGACCTTCCGGCAACGGCCGGGCATCCGGCTTCTCCTGGATCATCGGGGTCAGGTCGAGGATCTCGAACACCCGCTCGAAGCTGACCAGTGCGCTCATCACCTCGACCCGGGCACTGGCCAGCGCGGTCAGTGGCGCGTACAGGCGGGAGAGCAGCAGCGCCAGGGCGACCACACTGCCGGCGTCGAGCTGTCCCCGGATGGCGTACAAGCCGCCCAGGCCGTACACCAGGGCGAGAGCGAGCGAACCGACCACGGTGAGCGCCGTGATGAAGACCCACTGCAGCATCGCCGTGCGCACGCCGATGTCGCGGACCCGCCAGGCGCGCTGGGCGAACTCGGCGGACTCCTCGGCGGGCCGGCCGTAGAGCTTGACCAGGGTCGCGCCCGGCGCGGAGAACTTCTCCGTCATCCGGGTGCTCATCGCCGCGTTGTGCTCGGCCGCCTCGCGTTCCAGCCGGGCCAGCTTGCGGCCCATCATCCGGGCCGGCAGCACGAAGATCGGCAGCAGGACCAGCGACAGCAGGGTGATCTGCCAGGAGAAGGTCACCATCACGGCGAGCGTGAGCAGCATCGTCACGGTGTTGCTGACCACGCCCGACAGCGTGTTGCTGAACGCCTGCTGCGCGCCGATGACGTCGTTGTTGAGCCGGGACACCAGCGCCCCGGTCCGGGTGCGGGTGAAGAACGCGACCGGCATCCGCTGCACGTGATCGAAGACCGCGGTGCGCAGGTCGACGATCAACCCCTCGCCGATGCGCGCCGACTGGTAGCGGGTGAGCAGCGACAATCCGGCCTCGGCCAGGGCGATCCCGGCGATCGCCAGCGCCAGCCAGAGCACCAGCCGGTCGTCGCCCCCGCCGGTGATGACGTCGATCACCCGGCCGGCCAGCACCGGCGACGCGACGGTCAGCACCGCGGCCAGCACACTCGTCGACAGGAACCACACGATCGGCCGGCGGTGCGGCCGCGCGAAGTCCCAGATCCGGCGCAGCGTCTCCCGTGAGAAGGGCCGCTTGTCCCGCTGATGCATCGCGTGGTGCAGGGACATCCACGCGGTCGCCTCCATGCTCATACCCGGCAGGTTAGGACCTGTACCGAGCTTGAGGTCAACCCGATTCCAACACAGGTCCAACAACCGTCCAACGCCGGCCGGGCAGCGTGCCGTGCATGACGACTTCCGTATTGAAGCGAGCGAGCGCGGAACCGCTGCTCGTCTTCACCGCCGTCGCCCTCCCGGTCGGGTGGGTGCTGCTGTCCATCCCGCTCTTCGCCGACCTGCCGGTCGAGCCGTTCATCCTCGGCACCCTGTTCCTGGGCCTGGTGCTGCCCACCGTCCTGCTGACCCGCCCCTCCGTCAAGCGGCTGCTCGTGGACACGGTTCGCCCGCCGCGCCCGCTGTGGCTGCTCATCCCGGCGGCCGCCCTGATCCCGGTCGTCACGGGCGTCCTGACCGGCGCCGACCTGACGACCTTCGGATTCACCAACGTGCTGTCCAGCCTGCTGATCATCAACCTGTGGGAGGAGATGGCCTGGGCCGGGTTCGTCCAGCGCCGCGCGACCGCACGCTTCGGGTATGTGCCCGGCAGCGTCCTGACCGCGCTGCTGTTCACCGCCGTTCACCTGCCGCTGGCCTTCTACGGCTCCGGCGTCGCCCACAACGTCGCCGTGATGATCGTGTCGGGCATCGGGTTGCGGCTGCTGATCGGCGCCTTCGACGTCTGGGGCCGCGGCAGCATCCTCGCCCTCGGCCTGATCCACGCGACGTTCAACGCCACCGGCGATCTCGTCGGCCCGGCCGACGACCGGGTCCGGTACGCGGTGACCTTCGGGCTCGGCCTGATCGCCGCGTTCCTCGTCACCAGGCGGGCCGGCCGATGACCGCCGAGGTGCTGCGGTACGCCGCGTTCACCGAGGACGGTCACGGCGGCAATCCGGCCGGCGTGGTGCTGGACGCCGCAACGCTGACGGATGCCCAGATGCTGGCGATCGCGGCGGCCATCGGTTACTCGGAGACGGCCTTCGTGCTGCCCGGCGGTGTCGTGCGGTTCTTCAGCCCGGTCGCGGAGGTGGCGTTCTGCGGCCACGCGACCGTCGCCGCGGCGGTCGCTCTCGCCGAACGTGCCGGGCCTGGCCGGCTGCACCTGGTCACCCGCGCCGGCGAGGTCGCCGTCGACACCCGGGTCGAGGACGGCGGCCTGGTCGCGGCCCTCACCTCGCCGCCGACCTCGA
>NZ_JBFAZH010000011.1:0-26694 GCF_040681735.1 Actinoplanes sp. NPDC051633
CTCCCCGACGCGGATCCAGTTCGAGTCGGGCAACGAGCCGTACCGGGTGTCGATGACCCACATCGACACGGACTGCGAAGTGGCCGGCACCGGGGCGCTCGGGCAGCTGCTGGACACCGCCGGCTGCACCCAGGTGCTCCGGGCGTCGATGACCGCGCCCTACGGCAGCTATCAGGTGACGGCCGGCATCTTCAACCTGGTCGACGCGGGCGCCGCGAAGCGGGTCGCCGGGCAGGTGCACGCGTTGGTGGAGACCGGCGAGGGCAGCTTCGCCTCGATGGCGGCCGGGGCCGCGCCCGGTCAGGACCCGCGGGACCGCCCGGATTCGTACGTGTTCTGGCACGAGCGCGGGCACTACCTGCTCTACTGCGTGATCTCCCGGCCGGACGGCCTGAGGGTCGCCGCCGACGACCCGTACGCTCGCCGGATCACCACGGATCTGCTCGACACCTACCTGGGCGAGGAGATCCTCGGCGTCAGGGAGCGACAGGCGGGCTGACCCGCAGCCGCCGCGTGGCGTCCGCGCGCGTTGCGTACTCGCTCTCGGCCGGATAGCCGACGGCGACCAGGGTGAGCCCGTGCGCGGGCGCGACCGTGACCTCGCTGGAACGCTCAGTCCGGCGCAGCAACGCGGCCGGCCAGGCGGGCTCCCGGCGGCCGTCGCCGACGGCGAGCATCGCGCCGACCAGGCTGCGGACCATCGCCTGGCAGAAGGCGTCGGCCTGCACGGTCGCGATGGCCACCCCGTCCGCGGCGCGGTGCCAGTCGAGGTGGGTGATCGCGCGCACCGTGGTCGCGTTGTCCTTGCGTTTGCAGTACGCGGCGAAGTCGTGTTCCCCCACCAGCCCGGCGGCGGCCGCCCGCAGCCGGTCCAGATCGAGCGGCCGCACCCACCCGAGTGTGTCGCGCCGCCGCAGCGGCTCGGGACCCCACGGCACGTCGGCGACCCGGTACTCGTATCGCCGCCAGGTGGCCGAGAACCGGGCGTCGAAGGTCGCGGGCACCTCGGTGACCGCCTTGACGCGGGCGTCAGGTGGCATCAGCGCGGCCAGCCGGCGCACCAGGGAGGCCCGGAGACCCTCGTAGACCGCGGCGGGCAGGTCGATGTGACAGACCTGTCCGGTCGCATGCACGCCGGCGTCGGTCCGGCCCGCCACGGTGAGGCCCAGCGGAAGGTCGCCGACCAGCACGGCGAGCGCTTCCTGAAGGCAGCCGGCGACGGTTCGGCGGGTGGGCTGCGCGGCCCACCCCGAGAAGTCGGTGCCGTCGTAGGACACGTCGAGCCGTAGCCGGACCAAAGGCTCCAGCCCGGATGCCTGCGATTCGGCCTGGACCACGACGGACCTCTCCCTCTGAGCCGGGTCACGTGTCGGAACGCTCGTACCCGCAAAAGAAGTAAAGCCCGGCACCCACGAAGGGTGCCGGGCTTACCAAGAGCAATTACTTGGCGGAAGTGTCTTCGCCTTCGGCCTGGTCGCCGGGGCCTTCGGCACCCTTGTCGCCGGACGCGTTCACCGGCGGCTCGGAATCCTGATCGACGGAGTCGGAAGACGAGGAAGCGACAGGCTCCTCATCCCTCGACAATGCCTCCACCTTGTCCTGCTGCGCGGTGGCCTTGCGGGCCGCCTTCTTCGCAGGCTGGGTGGTGGCCGCGACCTGCAGCTCCTCGACCAGCTCGATCACGGCCATCGGAGCGGCGTCGCCCTTGCGCACGCCGGTCTTGGTGATGCGGGTGTAGCCGCCGGGCCGGTTGCCGTACCGCGGAGCGATCTGCTCGAACAAGGAGTACACGACGTCCTTGTCCTTCACGATGGTCAGGACGCGGCGGCGAGCGTGCAGGTCGCCGCGCTTGGCCTTCGTGATGAGCTGCTCAGCCAGCGGGCGCAGCCGCCGAGCCTTCGTCTCGGTGGTCTTGATCTTCCCGTGCCGGAAGAGCTCCGTGGCCAGGTTGGCCAGCAGCCGCTTCTCGTGCGCCGGGCTGCCGCCGAGGCGGGGACCCTTGGTGGGCGTGGGCATTTCTGATGCTCCTCGTCAAATTCTCTCGCGGTGCGGCGGAGCCGCCTCTGGCAGCGGAGCGAACGCCGCGCAGCCGGTTAGAGCTGCTCGGTCTCGCGGTAGTCGTCGGTGTCGTAATCCACGTCGCCGAACGAGTCCACGACGTGCGCGGGGTCGAAGGACGGCGCGCTGTCCTTGAGGCCCAGCCCCATGCCGGCGAGCTT
Source organism: Actinoplanes sp. NPDC051633 (assembly GCF_040681735.1). Taxonomy (NCBI): domain Bacteria; kingdom Bacillati; phylum Actinomycetota; class Actinomycetes; order Micromonosporales; family Micromonosporaceae; genus Actinoplanes; species Actinoplanes sp. NPDC051633. Next base: position 2,220 of record NZ_JBFAZH010000011.1, read on the forward strand.
CATCTTGACCTCGTCGATGCTCTTCTGACCGAAATTCCTTATATCCAGAAGGTCGGCCTCCGTACGCCCTATCAACTCGCCCACCGTGTTGATGCCCTCGCGCTTGAGGCAGTTGTACGACCGGACGGTGAGGTCCAGCTCCTCGATCGGCAGGGCCAGGTCGGCGGCCAGCTGAGCGTCCTGGGGGGACGGTCCGATGTCGATGCCCTCGGCGGTCTCGTCCAGCTCACGGCACAGGCCGAAGAGCTCGACCAGCGTGGAGCCGGCGGAGGCCAGCGCGGTCCGCGGCGAGATCGACGCCTTCGACTCGACGTCGATGATCAGGCGGTCGAAGTCGGTCCGCTGCTCGACACGGGTCGCCTCGACGCGGTAGGTCACCTTCATGACCGGCGAGTAGATCGAGTCGACCGGGATCCGGCCGATCTCCGCGCCCGCGTTCTTGTTCTGCGCGGCGGTCACGTAGCCACGGCCACGCTCGACCGTCAGCTCCATGTCCAGGCGGCCCTTGCTGTTCAGCGTGGCCAGCTTGAGGTCCGGGTTGTGCACCGAGACACCGGCCGGGGGCTGGATGTCGCCGGCGGTGACGTCGCCGGGGCCCTGCTTGCGCAGGTACATGCTGACCGGCTCGTCGTGCTCGGAGCTGACGGTGAGGTCCTTGACGTTCATGACCAGCTCGACCACGTCCTCCTTGACACCGGGGATCGTGGTGAACTCGTGCAGCACGCCGTCGATCTTGATGCTGGTCACGGCCGCGCCCGGGATGGACGACAGCAGGGTGCGACGCAGCGAGTTACCGAGGGTGTAGCCGAAGCCCGGCTCCAGCGGCTCGATGGTGAACCGGGAGCGGGTCTCGCTGAGCGACTCCTCCGAGAGGCTCGGGCGCTGACTGATGAGCACGTGTTTCTTCTTTCTGTCGGGGCACCCGCTATTTGATGCCCGTCGGGGTGCCCGGCGCCGGTGACGGCGCCGGGCGACAAATCACTTCGAGTAGAGCTCGACGATCAACTGCTCCTGGACCTGCGTGTCGATGACGCCGCGGGCCGGGAGGGAGTGGATCAGGATCTTCATCTCGCTCGGGATCGGCTCGAGCCACGCCGGAACCGGGCGGGAGCCCGCCTGCGCCTGCGCGATCACGAACGGCGTGAGCTGCTTCGACTTCTCACGCGTGGTCACGATGTCGTGTTCCTTCACGCGGTACGACGGGATGTCGACCTTGTGACCGTTGACCAGGAAGTGGCCGTGCTTGACCAGCTGCCGGGCCATGTCGCGGGACGCGGCGTAGCCGGCCCGGTAGACCACATTGTCCAGTCGCGTCTCGAGGATCTGCAGCAGCACCTCACCGGTCTTGCCGGGCTTGGTCACCGCCTCCTCGTAGTAACCGCGGAACTGCTTCTCCAGCACGCCGTACGTCCGGCGGGCCTTCTGCTTCTCACGGTGCTGAAGCAGGTACTCGGTCTCCTTGGTCCGGCCACGGCCGTGCTGCCCGGGCGGGAACGGCCGGGACTCGAACGGGCACTTCGGACCATCGCACTTGCTGCCCTTGAGGAACAGCTTCATCTTCTCGCGGCGGCAGCGCTTGCAGTCCGCACCTGTGTAACGAGCCATCTTCTCTCTCTATCCCTCAGACCCGGCGACGCTTCGGCGGACGGCACCCGTTGTGCGGCTGCGGCGTGACGTCGGAGATCTGCCCGACCTCGAGGCCGGCGGCCTGCAGCGAACGGATCGCGGTCTCCCGGCCGGAGCCGGGACCCTTGACGAAAACGTCGACCTTGCGCATGCCGTGCTCCATGGCGCGGCGAGCGGCGGCCTCCGCGGCGAGCTGCGCCGCGAAGGGGGTCGACTTGCGGGAGCCCTTGAAGCCCACCTGCCCGGAGGAAGCCCAGGAGATGACCGCACCGGTCGGGTCGGTGATCGACACGATGGTGTTGTTGAAGGTGCTCTTGATATGCGCCTGCCCGTGGGCGACGTTCTTGCGTTCCTTGCGCCGGACCTTCTTGACGGCGGCCCCAGCGCGTGCCTTCGGTGGCATAAGTCTTCTGCGCTCCTACTGTGCAATGGGAGATGGGGCGAGTCCGCGAGGACCGCGCCCACAATCCGATTAAGGCCTTACTTGCGACCCGGCTTCTTCTTGCCTGCGACCGTGCGCTTCGGACCCTTGCGGGTACGAGCGTTGGTCCGTGTGCGCTGACCCCGGACAGGGAGCCCACGACGGTGACGGATGCCGGCGTAGCAGCCGATCTCGACCTTGCGTCGGATGTCCGCGGCGACCTCGCGGCGCAGGTCGCCCTCTACCTTGAAATTGGCCTCGATGTAGTCGCGGAGCTGAACCAGCTCCTCGTCCGTGAGGTCCTTTGCGCGCTTGTCCAGGTCGATGCCGGTCGCGGTCAGAGCCTCGACAGAGCGGGTCCGGCCGACCCCGAAGATGTAGGTGAGCGCGATCTCCATGCGCTTCTCGCGCGGGAGGTCGACGCCAACGAGTCGTGCCATGTTCGGGCGTACTCCTCAGATGTGACTCGGAGGTCTGTGCCCGTCCCCTCCCGCCTGCCCGGGCGGGCCCCGGCCTCCGACCGGGGGTGCGGCCGCGCGTCATCGAGAAAGAATGACCGCGGCTGGAACGAGCTTTTGCGGTGTGGCGTCAGCCCTGACGCTGCTTGTGGCGCGGGTCGTCACAGATGACCATGACCCGGCCGTGCCGGCGGATAACCCGGCACTTGTTGCAGATCCGCTTGACGCTCGGCTTGACCTTCACGGTTTGCCTTGTCTTTCGCCTCAGAAGGGACGTGTCACTTGTAGCGGTAGACGATGCGCCCACGGGTCAGGTCGTACGGCGAAAGCTCGACGACGACTCTGTCCTCGGGAAGGATGCGGATGTAGTGCTGCCGCATCTTGCCGGAGATGTGAGCGAGCACCTTGTGACCGTTTGCCAGCTCCACCCGGAACATCGCATTGGGCAGGGGCTCGATCACTCGGCCTTCGATCTCGATGGCTCCGTCTTTCTTTGGCATGTCCTCCGCTACCTGACATCAGATTTCCTGGACTGGCTCGCAGCACCACCCGATCTCGCGATCGATCCAGCCGCGGCTCCGGCCAGCCCTCGAAGCGCTGAGGACATGGCGGAGTGGACGCTGCGCGCCGACTAGCCAGTGTACGCGCGGACATGCATCGACACCAAACCGGTGTCCCCCACGCCACGCCGCATCCCTGGGTCGGGTGTGTCGGTGAGCTACAAAGCGGACAAAAAGCTCAGTCTTCCGCTTCCTCGGGCGTCTTGCGCTCCTTCTTGGCCCTCTTGCGGTCGGCCTTGGCCTGCCACTTCTGCGGCTCGCCCTGCGCCAGCCCGGTGAAGGTCTGCCAGATCAGCAGCAGCCCCCACGGGCCGATAACCCAGGCCGGCCAGAAGTAGCCGAACCCGTCGTCGCCCGCCATGCCGCCGATCACCCAGATCGCGAGACATATGGCGACGGCGGTGACGTACTCGTCCCAGACGTGGATCACCCAGCGCCGGGTGAGGCCGGGGTCGGTCGCCCCGGAGCCGGCGACACCCGCCAAGGGCGGGGCCGCCGTGCGACGCGTCAGCTGCTGGTTGACGGGCAGATCGGTGGTCAGCCTCTCGAGCTCGCCATAGGTCTTCGCGGCGTACGCCCGCTGCAGCCGCTCGTCGTACTCGTGCAGATCCAGGCGCCCCTCGTCGAGCGCCGACTTGAGCCGGTCGGCGACCACCTGCCGGTCGGTGTCGGCGGCCCGCATCTCCCCCTCGGCCATACCAACCATTCTGTCAAATCAGCGCCGGGGACGGCGATCCCGCCGGACGGCCGGCCGGTGATCTGGCCGACCATGCCCCGGTTACTCCGGGACGGCCACCGCCGGCTGCCTGGCCGTGACGAGGTCGCCGAGCCGCTCACGGCCGCCGTCCGGCGCGGTGGTGACCCAGACGCCGTCGTCGCAGAGGGCCATCGTGTGCTCAACGTGCGCGGCGACCGAGCGGTCGCGAGTGACCACTGTCCACCCGTCGTCCAGCTCGACGGTGCGGGGCGAGCCCATCGTGATCATCGGCTCGATGGCCAGCGCCATGCCGACCACGAGCTTGGGGCCCTTGCCGGGCTTGCCGTGGTTGAGCACATGCGGGTCCTGGTGCATCTCGGTGCCGATGCCGTGGCCGCCGTAACCGTCGACGATGCCGTAGCGGCCACCTTTGCGGACCGCCTTCTCCACGTTGAAGGAGATGTCGGTGAGGCGCCCGCGGCCGTTCGCGGCGCCGCGCGCAGCCGCAGCAATGCCGGCCCACATGGCGTCCTCGGCCACCTCGGCCATCCGCAGCAGGGCCGGGTCGGCCTCCCCCACGCCCACGGTGATCGCCGAGTCGCCGTGCCAGCCGTGCAGGATCGCGCCGCAGTCCAGCGAGATCAGGTCGCCCTCGCGCAGCACCTGGTCGGTGCTCGGGATGCCGTGCACCACCTGCTCGTTCACCGAGGCGCAGATGGAGGCCGGGAAGCCCTGATAGCCCTTGAACGACGGGACCGCGCCGGCGTCGCGGATCACCTTCTCCGCGATCGCGTCGAGGTCGGCCGTGCTGACGCCGGGGGCGACCGCCTCCCGCATCGCCCGCAGCGCGGCGGCGACCACGAGGCCGGCACCACGCATCAGCTCGATCTGCTCGGGTGTCTTGATCTGGATGTCGAGCTGCTGGCGGCGCATCACAGGCCTAGCCTCCGTACGACCGCAACGCCTCGATGGCGCGCACTGTCACGTCCTCCACCGGCCCGGTGGCGTCTATCCCGACGAGCTTGCCCTGGGCGCCGTAGAAGTCCACCAGGGGCGCGGTCTTGTCCGTGTACTCGACCAGGCGGGCGGCGATCGTGTCGGCCTTGTCGTCGTCGCGCTGGAACAGCTCCGACCCGCACCGGTCGCAGATGTTCTCCTTGCTGGTCGGATCGAACTCGACGTGCCAGATCTTGCCGCAGCCACGGCAGGTCCGGCGGCCCGAGAGCCGCCGGATCACCTCGTCGTCGTCGACCACGAGCTCCATCACCAGATCGAGCGCGGTGCCCAGATCGGCGAGCAGCTTGTCCAGCGCGGAGGCCTGCGGGACGGTGCGCGGAAACCCGTCCAGCAGGAACCCGTCACCCGCGTCCGGCTCGGCCAGCCGGTCACGGACCATGTTGATGGTCACCTCGTCGGGCACGAGGTGACCGGCGTCCATGAAGCGTTTCGCCTCCACGCCCAGCGGCGTGCCCTGCGAGACGTTGGCCCGGAAGATGTCACCGGTCGAGATCTTCGGTACGGCGAGGTGGGCAGCGATGAACTCAGCCTGGGTCCCCTTGCCGGCCCCGGGAGGGCCCACCAGTACCAGCCGCACCTACATCGCCTCGCTTCGGTGAGAACCGACCGACCACGCGAGAGCCCCCCGGCTCCGCGCCCCCACTACCGGAGGAACCCTTCATAGTTTCGCTGCATCAGCTGGCTCTCGATCTGCTTCACCGTCTCCAGGCCCACACCGACCATGATCAGAACCGCGGTGCCACCGAACGGGAAGTTCTGGTACTGCGACTGATTGAGCCAGATGAAGAAGAAGTTCGGCAGCACGGAGATCAGACCGAGGTAGAGCGCCCCGGGGAGGGTGATTCGGCTGAGGATGAAGTCCAGGTAGTCGGCGGTCGGCTTGCCCGGGCGGATACCCGGCACGAACCCACCGTACTTCTTCATGTTGTCCGCGACCTCGGTCGGGTTGAACGTGATCGAGACGTAGAAGTACGTGAAGAAGATGATCATCAGGAAGTAGACCGTGATGTAGATCCAGCTCGTCGGGTCGGCGAGCCAGTCCTGGATCCACAGCTGATAACCCTTGAGGTTGTTCGGGTCGAAGAACTGCAGGTAGAGCTGCGGCAGGTAGAGCAGCGAGGACGCGAAGATCACCGGGACCACACCGGCCTGGTTGACCTTGAGCGGGATGTAGGTGGACGTGCCGCCGTACATGCGCCGGCCGATCATCCGCTTGGCGTACTGCACCGGGATGCGGCGCTGGGCCTGCTCGATGAAGACCACGGCGGTGATGACCAGCAGCACCAGAGCGATGACCAGCCAGAACTTGGCCCAGCCGTTGCTCTCCTTGATCGTCCAGCCCTCGCCGGGGAGGCGAGCCGCGATCGAGGTGAAGATCAGGACGGACATGCCGTTGCCGACGCCGCGGTCGGTGATCAGCTCACCCAGCCACATCACGACGCCGGTGCCGGCGGTCATGGTCAGCACCAGGATGGACAGCGTGAGCCAGACCGGAATCCCGGTGTTCTCCGGGATGATCTGGAAGTTGGCCTGGTCCTGCGGGCACTGGTTGGCGAAGAGCTGACCGGTGCGGGCCAGCGCCACGAAGGCGGCCGACTGCAGGACGGCGAGACCGAGGGTGAGGTAGCGCGTGTACTGCGTGATCTTGGCCTGGCCGGACTGGCCCTCCTTGCGGAGCTGCTCCAGGCGGGGGATCACCACGGTGAGCAGCTGCAGGATGATCGACGCCGTGATGTAGGGCATGATGCCCAGCGCGAAGATCGAGAGCTGCAGCAGAGCGCCGCCGGAGAAGAGGTTGAGCAGCGTCAGAACGCTACCGGCCTCGCCCGACTTGTCCAGGGTGTCCAGGCAGTTGCGTACGTTGGTGTAGGACACGCCGGGGCTGGGCAATGTGGCACCGAGCCGATAGACCGCAATGATCGCTACTGTGAACAGCAGTTTCTTGCGCAGGTCAGGCGTTCGGAACGCACTGGCAAAGGCGGAGAGCAACTTCTTCCTCCTGCGCGAGGTCACCGCCGAATCAGGCGGACGGGGTGGTCATCGGTCCGGACGACCGATATCCCTAGCTGGGAACGGACTCTAACAGTCGTGAACGCCTGCGGTCAGGCACGGTGGCCGCATCGGCACCGAGGTGCATCAGACGTCACAAAGGGGATGCCGCCCGGGCCGCCTCGCGACGCCCGGGCCGGCACCCCCACAAGCCTCACAGCTCGGTGGTGGACCCACCGGCTGCTGCGATCTTCTCCTTGGCGGACTCGCTGAACGCGTGCGCCGACACCGTCAGCTTCACGCTGCCCAGGTCGCCCGAGCCGAGGACCTTCACCGGGTGGTTCTTGCGGACCGCACCGGCCTCGACGAGCTCCGCCGGGCCGACCTCGCCGCCGTTCGGGAACAGCTCGGCGAGCCGGTCCAGGTTCACGACCTGGAAGATCACCTTGTTGCGGGCCCGGAAGCCCTTCATCTTGGGCAGGCGCATGTGGATGGGCATCTGCCCACCCTCGAACGACGCCGGAACGTTCTTCCGGGCCTTGGAGCCCTTGGTACCGCGACCGGCGGTCTTGCCCTTGGAGCCCTCACCGCGACCGACACGGGTCTTCGCGGTCTTGGCGCCGGGTGCCGGGCGCAGGTGGTGGACCTTGATAGCCATTACTCGACCTCCTCGACGCTCACCAGGTGGTTCACGGCGAAGATCATGCCCCGAATCTCGGGACGGTCCTCCTTGACCACCACATCGTTGATCCGCTTCAGGCCGAGCGACCGCAGGGAGTCCCGCTGGTTCTGCTTACGGCCGATCGCGGATCGGGTCTGGGTGACCTTCAACCGGGCCATCAGTGCACCGCCGCTTCCGCACGCGCCGCCAGCATGGCCGCCGGCGCCACATCCTCGACCGGAAGACCGCGCCGGGACGCGACCTGCTCCGGCGACTCGAGGCCCTTCAGCGCGGCCACCGTCGCGTGCACGATGTTGATCGGGTTGGACGACCCGAGGCTCTTGCTGAGCACGTCGTGGATGCCGGCGCACTCCAGCACGGCGCGCACCGGGCCACCGGCGATGACGCCGGTACCGGCGGACGCCGGCTTGAGGAGCACGACACCCGCGGCGGCCTCGCCGGTGATCGGGTGCGGGATCGTCGCACCGATCCGCGGCACCTTGAAGAAGTGCTTCTTGGCCTCCTCGACGCCCTTGGCGATCGCCGCGGGCACCTCCTTGGCCTTCCCGTATCCGATGCCGACGGTGCCGTCTCCGTCACCGACGATCACGAGGGCGGTGAAGCTGAAGCGACGACCACCCTTGACGACCTTCGCGACACGGTTGATCGCGACCACCCGCTCGAGGTGGGGCGTCTTGTCGACGGGCGCGTTACCGCGGCCGCCCTCGCGGCGGTTGTCGCGGCGGCCGCCACCTTCGTTGTTGCCGCCGGACCCGCCGCCACGGCGCTGCTGACCAGGCATTGGTATTCCTTCCTAGAACTCGAGTCCGGCTTCGCGGGCAGCGGTAGCCAGAGCGGCGATGCGCCCGGCGTACTTGTTGCCACCGCGGTCGAAGACGACCTTGGATACGCCCGCGGCCTTGGCCCGCTCGGCGAGGAGAGCTCCGACCTTGGTGGCCAGCGAGCTCTTGTCACCCTCGGTGCCCCGCAGGGAGGCGTCGAGCGTGGAGGCCGAGACGAGCGTGTGGCCCTTGATGTCGTCGACGATCTGCGCGGTGATGTGCCGCGAGGACCGGGTGACGACCAGGCGCGGACGCTCGGCGGAGCCGCGGATGTTCTTGCGGACCCGGAAGTGCCGGCGCGCCTTTCCGACGGCCCGCTTGGCGGCGACACCGCCGCCGTTGCGGCGCTTGAGGAGCGTGGCGGTCACTTCTTACCTGCCTTTCCAGCCTTGCGGCGGATGACCTCGCCCTGGTACTTGACGCCCTTGCCCTTGTAGGGCTCCGGCGGGCGGATCTTCCGGATGTTCGCGGCGACCTCGCCGACGAGCTGCTTGTCGATGCCCGAGACGGTGAACTGGGTCGGCCGCTCCACCGAGAAGGTGATGCCGGCCGGCGCGGGCACCGGGACCGGGTGCGAGAAGCCCAGGGCGAACTCGAGGTCCTTGCCCTTGGCGGTCACGCGGTATCCGGTGCCGTTGATCTCCAGCGTCTTCTTGTAGCCCTCGGTGACGCCCACGATCATGTTGGCGACCAGGGTACGCGACAGGCCGTGCAGTTCCTTGGCCCGGCGCTCGTCATTGGGCCGGTTGACGTGCAGCTCGCCATCCTTGTGCTCGACCGTGATCGGTTCCGCGACGGTGTGCGAGAGCTCGCCCTTGGGGCCCTTGACCTTGACGGTCTGGCCCGAGATGGTGATGTCGACGCCGGCTGGGACCGGGATCGACTTACGTCCGATTCGCGACATGTCTTCTGTCTCCCGTTACCAGACGAAGGCGAGGACTTCCCCGCCCACGCTCCGCTTGCGGGCCTGCCGGTCGGTCAGCAGCCCCTGGGACGTCGAGATGATCGCGACGCCCAGGCCACCGAGGACCCGGGGCAGCTCGTCGGACTTCGCGTACACCCGCAGCCCGGGCTTCGACACGCGCTTGATGCCGGCGAGGCTGCGCTCGCGGTTCTGGCCGTACTTCAGCTCGACCACCAGGCGCTTGCCGACGGTGCCTTCCTCCGGCTCCTCGGCCGACCAGGAGGCGATGTAGCCCTCGGCCTTGAGGACCTCGGCGATGTTCGCCTTGATCTTCGAGAAGGGCATGGTCACCTTGTCGTGGTACGCCTGGTTGGCGTTGCGCAGACGCGTCAACATGTCTGCGATCGGGTCCGTCATCGTCATGGGTATTCGTCAACCTTTCTCGCCGGGGTTCCCCATTGGGCAGGGCCTACGGCGAAGCGGTAATTCAGGTCAGCCTTTAGTCCGCTCAAGGGCGGCGGCGGGGCTGTGGAGGTTTACCAGGAGGCCTTGGATACGCCCGGCAGTTCGCCGCGGTGCGCCATCTCGCGAATGCACACCCGGCACAGGCCGAACTTGCGGTACACCGAGTGCGGCCGGCCACAACGCTGGCAGCGGGTGTACGCACGCACAGCGAACTTGGGCTTCGCGGCGGCCTTCAGGATCAGCGCCTTCTTCGCCATGCTCAGTTCTCCTTGAACGGGAAGCCCAGGAGCTTGAGCAGCGCCCGGCCCTCGTCGTCGGTCGCGGCCGTGGTCACCACAGTGATGTCCATGCCGCGGGTCCGGTCGATCTTGTCCTGGTCGATCTCGTGGAACACCGACTGCTCGGTCAGACCGAAGGTGTAGTTGCCGTGCCCGTCGAGCTTGCGCCCGTCGAGGCCACGGAAGTCACGGATACGCGGCAGCGCGATGGACAGCAACCGGTCCAGGAACTCCCACATCCGGTCGTTGCGCAGCGTGACCTTCGCGCCGATCGGCATGCCCTCACGCAGCTTGAACTGCGCGATGGACTTGGTCGCCCGGCGGATCAGCGGCTTCTGGCCGGTGATCGTGGTCAGGTCGCGGACGGCACCGTCGATCAGCTTCGCGTCGCGCGCGGCCTCGCCGACACCCATGTTCACGACGACCTTGACCAGGCCGGGGATCTGCATGGGGTTGCCGTAGTTGAACTGCTCCCGCAGAGCGCCCACGACTTCGTCGCGGTACTTCTGCTTCAGGCGGGGCAGAGTCTTGGGCTCAGTTTCCTGAGTTTGGGTAGCGGCAGTCATCACAGATCCTTACCGGTGCTTCGCGCGATGCGGACCTTCTGGCCGTTGTCGTCGACGCGGTAGCCGACCCGGGTCGGCTTGCCGTCCGAGTCCACGATCTGCACGTTCGAGATGTGGATCGGCGCTTCCTGCGTGACGATGCCGCCGGTCTTGGCGCCGCGCTGGGTCGTACGGATGCGCTCGTGCTTCTTGACGCGGTTCACGCCCTCGACGAGGACCTTGTCCTGCCGCGGGTAGGCCGCAATGACCTTGCCCTTGGCGCCCTTGTCCCTACCGGCGATGACGACGACCGTGTCGCCCTTCTTGATCTTCACGGTCAGAGCACCTCCGGCGCCAGGCTGATGATCTTCATGAAACGCTTGTCGCGCAGCTCACGGCCGACCGGGCCGAAGATACGCGTGCCGCGGGGGTCCCCGCCATCCTTGATGATGACGGCGGCGTTCTCGTCGAAACGGATGTACGAGCCGTCGGGCCGGCGCTTCTCCTTGGCGGTGCGGACGATGACCGCCTTGACGACGTCACCCTTCTTCACACCGGCGCCGGGGATGGCGTCTTTGACGGTGGCCACGATCACGTCGCCGATGCTCGCGTACCGGCGACCGGAGCCACCGAGCACCCGGATGCACAGGATCTCCCGGGCACCCGTGTTGTCGGCGACACGCAGTCGCGACTCCTGCTGGATCACGTCTGTCTCCTATGTCTGCCAGTTCTCCGCCGCTGATCGCGGTCGGAGCTTGGCGGAACGACTGCCTTAAGACCGTCTATGGGCGGTGGTGAGGCGGTTGGACGGGTGGTCCACCGGGCCGGCGCTGGCCGGCCCGGCAAACTCACTTGGCCTTTTCGAGGATCTCCACGACCCGCCACCGCTTGGTGGCGGACAGCGGACGGGTCTCCATCAGCAGAACCCGGTCGCCGATGCCACACGCGTTCTGCTCGTCGTGCACCTTCAGCTTGCGGGTGCGACGGAGCACCTTGCCGTAGAGGGCGTGCTTGACACGATCCTCGACCTCGACGACGACGGTCTTGTCCATCTTGTCGCTGACCACGAGGCCCTCACGCACCTTGCGCTGGGCCCGCGGCGCGGCGGCAGTGTTCTCACTCATGCGGTCACCTCATCCGGCGCGGTCGAAAGACCCAGCTCCCGCTCGCGCATGATCGTGTAGATCCGGGCGATGTCCTTGCGGACCACCTGGAGCCGACGGTGGTTGTCGAGCTGGCCGGTAGCGCCCTGCACGCGGAGGTTGAACAGCTCCGCCTTGGCCTCCCGCAGCTTCGCGATCAACTCCTGATCGGAGTGCTCGCGCAGCTCGGCTGCCTTAACGCCCGCTGCCATCAGCCTTCCACCCCTTCGCGTGTCACGATGCGGCACTTCATCGGGAGCTTGTGGATCGCACGACGCATCGCTTCGCGCGCGACCGTCTCGTTCGGGAACGACATCTCGAAGAGGATGCGTCCCGGCTTGACGTTCGCCACCCACCACTCCGGCGAGCCCTTACCGGAACCCATGCGGGTCTCGGCGGGCTTCTTGGTCAGGGCCTGGTCCGGGAAGATCGAGATCCAGACCTTGCCGCCACGCTTGATGTGACGGGTCATCGCGATACGCGCCGACTCGATCTGCCGGTTGGTCACGTACGCCGGCTCCAGGGCCTGGATACCGAACTCACCGAAGACGACCCGGTTGCCGCCCTTGGACGCGCCGTGGCGGTCCGGGTGGTGCGGCTTGCGGAAGCCCTTCGGGGGCTTGCGCGGCATCAGCATGTGTCAGCCCTCCTGCTGCGTCTCGGTCGTGGCCGGCGCCGTGGCGACAGCCGCATCGCTGACCGACTCGCCGGTCGGGGTGTCGGCCTTCGCCTGTGCGGCGGCGGCGCGACCGGCCTCGGTGCCACCCGCGGTCGTGCCGGACGAGCCGGAACGGCCCCGGCGCGGACGGTCCGGACGGTCGGCACGGTCCCGGCGCGGACGCGCGGGCGCCTCGGGGGCGGCCTCGCGACCGGCGACGGCGTCGCCCTTGTAGATCCAGACCTTCACGCCGATGCGACCGAACGTGGTACGGGCCTCGAAGAAGCCGTACTCGATGTTGGCGCGCAGCGTGTGCAGCGGAACCCGGCCCTCACGGTAGAACTCCGTGCGGCTCATCTCCGCGCCGCCGAGACGGCCGGACACCTGCACCCGGATGCCCTTGCAGATCGGGTTCTTCATGGCCGACTGCATGGCCTTGCGCATGGCCCGGCGGAAGCTGACGCGGCTGGACAGCTGCTCCGCGACCGCCTGGGCGACCAGCTGAGCGTCCGACTCGGGGTACTTGACCTCGAGGATGTTCAGCTGGACCTGCTTGCCGGTGAGCTTCTCGAGCTCGCCGCGGATGCGGTCGGCCTCCGCGCCCTTACGGCCGATGACGATGCCCGGCCGGGCGGTGTGGATGTCGACGCGCACCCGGTCGCGGGTCCGCTCGATGTCCACCTTGGAGATGCCGGCGCGCTCGAGGCCCTTGGACATCATCCGGCGGATCTTGACGTCCTCGCCGATGTAGTCCTTGTAGAGCTTGTCCGCGAACCAGCGGCTCTTCCAGTCGGTGGAGATGCCGAGGCGGAACCCGGTGGGGTGAACTTTCTGACCCATTACTCGGCGTCCTCCGTGGTCTCGGCCTTCGGCTCGGCGGCCTTGGTGGCCTTCTTGGCCGGTGCGGCCTTCTTGGCCGGACGGGCCACCTGGACCGCCTCGACCGCGATGGTGATGTGGCACGTGCGCTTACGGATCCGGTACGCGCGACCCTGCGCGCGCGGCCGGAACCGCTTGAGCGTCGGGCCCTCGTCGACGAACGCCTCACTCACCAGGAGCGCGTCCGGGTCGAGCCGCTCGTTGTTCTCCGCGTTCGCGATCGCGCTCGCGAGAACCTTGTAGACCTGCTCGCTCGCCGCCTGAGGCGCGAACTGCAGAACGGTCAGCGCCTCCTTCGCGGGCAGACCGCGGACGAGGTTGACCACCCGGCGCGCCTTGTTCGGCGAGAGGCGCACGTGTCGCGCAATCGCCCGCGCGCCCGGAAGCACCGGAGCGTCGCCCTTGACTGGCATCGCTGTAGCTCCTAAATCCTCTTAATCCGTGTATCTGCTTTTAGCGGCGACGGCTCTTGCGGTCGTCCTTCTCGTGACCCTTGAACGTGCGGGTCAGAGCGAACTCACCGAGCTTGTGCCCGACCATGGCCTCGGTGATGAACACCGGGACGTGCTTGCGCCCGTCGTGCACGGCGATCGTGTGCCCGAGCATGTCGGGGATGATCGTCGAGCGCCGCGACCAGGTCTTGATGACGTTCTTCGAGTTCTTCTCGTTCTGGACTTCCACCTTCTTGATCAGGTGGTCGTCGACGAACGGGCCCTTCTTCAGGCTGCGTGGCATCTTCTACTCCCGTTACCCGCGCTTGCGGGTCGCATAGCGGCGGCGAACGATCATCTTGTCGCTCGGCTGACCCTTGCGACGGGTACGGCCCTCGGGCTTACCCGCCGGGTTCACCGGGTGGCGACCACCCGAGGTCTTACCCTCACCACCACCGTGCGGGTGGTCGATCGGGTTCATGGCGACACCACGGACGGTCGGGCGCTTGCCCTTCCACCGCATGCGGCCGGCCTTGCCCCAGTTGATGTTCGACTGGTCGGCGTTGCCGATCTCGCCGATCGTGGCGCGGCAGCGCACGTCGACGCGACGGATCTCACCGGAGGGCATGCGGAGCGTCGCGTACACGCCCTCGCGGCCGAGGAGCTGGATGCCGACGCCGGCCGACCGGGCCAGCTTGGCGCCACCGCCGGGACGAAGCTCCACGTTGTGGATCGTCGTACCGACCGGGATGTTGCGCATGGGCAGGTTGTTGCCCGGCTTGATGTCCGCGCCGACGCCCGACTCGACCCGGTCGCCCTGCTTGAGGTCCTTCGGCGCGATGATGTAACGCTTCGCGCCGTCGGCGTAATGCAGCAGAGCGATCCGTGCGGTCCGGTTGGGGTCGTACTCGATGTGCGCGACCTTGGCCGGCACGCCGTCCTTGTCGTTGCGCTTGAAGTCGATCAGCCGGTACTGCCGCTTGTGGCCACCGCCCTGGTGCCGCGTGGTGATGCGGCCGTGGACGTTGCGTCCACCCTTCCTGGGCAGCGGAACCAGCAGGCTCTTCTCCGGCGTCGACCGGGTGATCTCGGCGAAGTCCGAGACACTCGAGCCGCGACGGCCCGGCGTGGTCGGCTTGTACTTACGGATAGGCATGAGTCATAACCCCTTAGCTGACCGGCCCGCCGAAGGCGTCGATCCGGTCGCCGTCAGCCAGCTTGACCATCGCGCGCTTGGTCGCCTTGCGCTGCCCGAACCCGGTCCGGGTGCGCTTGCGCTTGCCCTCGCGGTTCGCGGTGTTCACGGTCAGCACGCGGACGTCGAAGATCTGCTGGATCGCGATCTTGATCTGCGTCTTGTTGGCGTCCGGGTGGACCAGGAACGTGTACCAGTTCTGGTCGAGAACGCTGTAGCTCTTCTCGGAGATCACGGGCGCGATGATGACGTCCCGCGGATCGGCGATCGTGCTCACTTGTCCTCCTCCTCGGCAGTCGCATCGGCGGGCTGACCGAGGAACTCGTCGAGCGCCGCCTTGGTGAAGACCACCTCGTCGGCGACCAGCACGTCGTACGTGTTCAGCTGGCCGGCCTCGAGCAGGTGCACGGTCGGCACGTTGCGCAGCGAGGTCCAGTTCAGCTCGTCGTTGAAGTCCAGCACGACCAGCACCTTGGTGCTCTCGGTGGCCTTCCGCAGCGTCGCGATCGCGGCCTTGGTCGACGGCTTGTCGCCGGAGACGAAGGACTCGACGACGTGGACGCGACCCTCGCGGGCCCGGTCGGAGAGGGCGCCACGCAGGGCGGCGGCCTTCATCTTCTTCGGGGTCCGCTGGCTGTAGTCACGCGGCACCGGGCCGTGGACCACGCCACCGCCGGCGAACTGCGGCGCGCGGATCGAGCCCTGCCGGGCGCGACCGGTGCCCTTCTGCTTGTACGGCTTCTTGCCGCCGCCGGCGACCTCGCCGCGGGTCTTCACCTTGTGCGTGCCCTGCCGGGCGGCCGCGAGCTGGGCCGTCACG
The DNA here is from genome assembly GCF_040681735.1 of Actinoplanes sp. NPDC051633. Lineage (NCBI taxonomy): Bacteria > Bacillati > Actinomycetota > Actinomycetes > Micromonosporales > Micromonosporaceae > Actinoplanes > Actinoplanes sp. NPDC051633. The sequence goes on from NZ_JBFAZH010000011.1 coordinate 17,808, forward strand.
ACCTGGTGCATCAGCGGGATGTTCGCCTGCACGTCGAACACGCTGTCCGGGAGCTCGACCGAGCCGGCCTTCTCACCCTGGACGTTGAGCACGTCAACGGAACTCACTTGGCACCGCCCTTCTTCGCCGCGGTGCGGACCAGGATCAGCGCACCCTTGGGGCCGGGAACGGCGCCCTTGACGAGGATGAGGTTGTTCTCGGTGTCGATCGCCTGCACCGTGAGGTTCTGCACGGTGAAGCGCCGGCTGCCCATACGGCCCGCCATGCGCGTGCCCTTGAAGACGCGCGCCGGGGTGGCGCAGGCGCCGATGGAGCCGGGCGAGCGGTGCTTGCGCTCGACGCCGTGGCTGCTCTTGAGGCCGTGGAAGCCGTGCCGCTTCATGACACCGGCGTAGCCCTTGCCCTTGGTCTTGCCCGTCACGTCGATCGGCGTGCCCGCCGCGAACGACTCGACGGTGACCTCCTGGCCGAGCTCGTACTCACCGGCGTCGGTGGTGCGCAGCTCCACGATGTGGCGCCGCGGCGACACACCGGCCTTCGAGTAGTGGCCGCCCTTCGGCTTGCTGACCTTGCGCGGGTCGATGGCGCCGAACGCCAGCTGGACCGCGGAGTAGCCGTCGGTCTCGGGGGTGCGGACCTGGGTCACGACGCACGGGCCGGCCTGCACCACAGTGACCGGGACGACTTTGTTGTTGTCCCAGACCTGGGTCATGCCGAGCTTGGCGCCCAGGATGCCCTTCACTTGCCTGTCCATTGTCGCGAATCCCTACAGCTTGATCTCGATGTCGACGCCAGCCGGAAGGTCGAGGCGCATCAGCGAGTCGACCGTCTTCGGAGTCGGGTCGATGATGTCGATCAGACGCTTGTGCGTACGCATCTCGAAGTGCTCGCGCGAGTCCTTGTACTTGTGCGGCGAACGGATCACGCAGAAACGGTTGATTTCCGTGGGCAGCGGCACCGGGCCCGCAACCTGCGCACCGGTACGCGTCACCGTCTCGACGATCTTCCGCGCCGAGGAGTCCACGACCTCGTGGTCATAGGCCTTGAGCCGGATGCGGATCTTCTGTCCCGCCATGATGGCTTCTGTTTCCTTCTCTCGATGCCGCTACGTGCGAAGGGGCCCTTCGCCTGTTTGTCCGACCCCCGCGGTCGGGCGTGTCGTGCTTTTGCACCCAGCCCAGCGTCTCGCAATCGCGCTGTGGTAACCCTCGGGGATCGGGGCGCCGGCGGCCGTCAAACACACCGGACACCCGGCAAGGGTGGCCAGCCACAAGGCGTGGCTGACCACCCCGCTCGGACGCAACCTGACTAGTATGCCGTATCGAGCGCGGCGATGCTAATCGGGGTCGGTGTCAGACGTTGATCTTCGTGACCGTTCCGGCGCCGACGGTGCGGCCACCCTCGCGGATCGCGAACTTCAGGCCCTGCTCCATGGCGATCGGCTGGATCAGCTTGACCGACATGCTGGTGGAGTCGCCCGGCATGACCATCTCGGTGCCCTCGGGCAGCGTGACGACGCCGGTGACGTCCGTGGTGCGGAAGTAGAACTGCGGACGGTAGTTCTGGAAGAACGGGGTGTGCCGGCCGCCCTCTTCCTTCGAGAGGATGTAGACCTGGCCCTCGAACTCCGTGTGCGGGGTGCTCGTGCCCGGCTTGACCACGACCATGCCGCGCTCGACGTCCTCGCGCTTGATGCCGCGCAGCAGCAGGCCGACGTTCTCGCCCGCGCGGGCCTCGTCGAGCAGCTTGCGGAACATCTCGATGCCGGTGCAGACGGTCCGCGTCGACTTCTCGCGGATGCCGACGATCTCGACCTCTTCGTTCGGCTTGAGGATGCCGCGCTCGGCCCGGCCGGTGACGACCGTTCCACGACCGGTGATCGTGAAGACGTCCTCGATCGGCATGAGGAACGGCTTCTCGGTGTCACGCTCGGGCTGCGGGATCGCGGTGTCGACCGCGTTCATCAGCTCCATGAGCTTCTCGGTCCACTCCGCGTCGCCCTCGAGCGCCTTGAGCGCCGAGACGCGCACGACCGGCAGGTCGTCGCCCGGGAACTCGTAGGTGCTGAGCAGCTCGCGTACCTCGAGCTCGACGAGCTCCAGGAGCTCCTCGTCGTCCACCATGTCGCTCTTGTTCAGGGCGACGACGATGTACGGCACACCGACCTGGCGGGCCAGGAGCACGTGCTCCTTGGTCTGCGGCATCGGGCCGTCGGTCGCGGCGACCACCAGGATCGCGCCGTCCATCTGGGCGGCACCGGTGATCATGTTCTTGATGTAGTCCGCGTGACCGGGGCAGTCCACGTGCGCGTAGTGACGCGACGCGGTCTGGTACTCGACGTGTGCGATCGAGATCGTGATACCACGGGCCTTCTCTTCAGGCGCCTTGTCGATCTCGTCGAACGGGGTGTACGGGTTCAGGTCCGGGTACTGGTCGTGCAGCACCTTCGTGATGGCCGCAGTCAGCGTCGTCTTACCGTGGTCGATGTGACCAATGGTGCCGATGTTGACGTGCGGCTTAGTCCGCTCGAACTTCGCCTTCGCCACTGGTGTCCTCCTGTGGACTGGTTTTCATTTCTTGCCCGGCACGCCCGACGAGGCGACTGGGACTCTGTCGACTGCTGGTGCCCGTGCGGCCCACGACGGGCCGCACGAGCCTCACCTCGTCGACGACCTAGGCACCGGTCGCCTTCGCGATGATCTCCTTCGCCACGTTGGCCGGAACCTCGGCGTAGGAGTCGAACTGCATGCTGTAGCTCGCCCGGCCCTGGGTCTTCGACCGCAGGTCGCCGACGTAGCCGAACATTTCCGACAGCGGCACCGATGCCTTGATGACACGAGCGCCGGAACGCTCCTCCATCGACTGGATCAGGCCGCGGCGGGAGTTGAGGTCGCCGATGACGTCGCCCATGTTGTCCTCGGGCGTGGTGACCTCGACGGCCATCATCGGCTCGAGCAGAGTGGGGTCGGCCTTGCGGGCCGCTTCCTTCATCACGATCGAGCCGGCGATCTTGAACGCCATCTCGGACGAGTCGACCTCGTGGTACTGCCCGTCCACCAGCGTCAGCTTCACACCGACCATCGGGTAGCCGGCCAGCACGCCGTACTGCAGGGCGTCCTGGGCACCGGCGTCGACCGACGGAATGAACTCCTTCGGGATACGACCACCGGACACGGCGTTGACGAACTCGTAGGTGGGACCGTCGGCGTCGAGCGGCAACGGCTCGACCGAGACGATGACCTTCGCGTACTGGCCCGAGCCACCGGTCTGCTTCTTGTGCACGTAGGTGAGCTTCTCGACCGTGCCGCGAATGGTCTCCCGGTACGCCACCTGCGGCTTGCCGATGTTCGCCTCGACGTTGAACTCACGCCGCATGCGGTCGACCAGGATGTCGAGGTGCAGCTCGCCCATGCCGGCGATGACGGTCTGACCGGTCTCCTCGTCGTTCCAAACGCGGAAGGTCGGGTCCTCCTCGGCCAGCCGCTGAATCGCGATGCCGAGCTTCTCCTGGTCGGACTTGGTCTTCGGCTCGATGGCGACCTGGATGACCGGCTCCGGGAACGTCATCGACTCCAGGATCACCGGGTTCTGCGGGTCGCAGAGCGTGTCGCCGGTGGTGGTCTGCTTCAGACCCTGCACCGCGATGATGTCGCCGGCCTGCGCCGACGAGCGCTCCTCACGCTTGTTCGCGTGCATCTGGTAGATCTTGCCTATCCGCTCCTTGCGGTCCTTGGTGGAGTTGACCACCTGGTTTCCGGTCTCGACCGTCCCGGAGTAGACCCGGAAGTAGGTGAGCTTGCCAAGGTGCTTGTCGGTCTGGATCTTGAAGGCCAGGCCGGAGAAGGGCTCCGAGTTCGACGGCTTGCGCAGCAGCGGCGTCTCGCCGTCGGCCGCGATGCCCTCGATCGCCGGGATGTCCAGCGGCGACGGCAGGAAGTCGATCACGGCGTCGAGCATGGGCTGCACGCCCTTGTTCTTGAACGCCGAACCGCACAGCACCGGGTTCGCCTTGCTGGCGATCGTGGCGCGCCGGATGGCGGCCTTGATCTCTTCCTGCGACAGCTCGACGCCGTCGAGGTACTTGACCATGACGTCGTCGTCCACGTCGGCCAGCGTCTCGATCAGCTTCTCGCGCCACTCGGTCGCGGAGTCCAGCAGGTCGGCCGGGATCTCCTCGATGGCGTAGTCGTCACCCTTCTGGGTCTCCCCACGCCAGGTGAACGCCTTCATGGTGACCAGGTCGACGACGCCGATGTGATCGCCCTCGAGGCCGATCGGGATCTGCAGCACGAGCGGCGTGGCGTTCAGCCGGTCGATCATCATCTGCACGCAGCGGAAGAAATCCGCCCCGGTGCGGTCCAGCTTGTTGACGAAGCACATCCGAGGAACGTGGTACTTGTCCGCCTGCCGCCAGACGTTCTCGGTCTGGGGCTCCACGCCGGCCACGCCGTCGTAGACCGCGACGGCACCGTCCAGGACACGCAGCGACCGCTCGACCTCGACCGTGAAGTCGACGTGGCCGGGCGTGTCGATGATCTGGATCGTGTGACCCTTCCACTCGCACTTGGTGGCGGCGGAAGTGATCGTGATCCCGCGTTCCTGCTCCTGCTCCATCCAGTCCATGACGGCCGCGCCCTCGTGGACTTCACCGATCTTGTAGGTGATACCGGTGTAGAACAGGATCCGCTCGGTCGTCGTGGTCTTACCAGCGTCGATGTGCGCCATGATGCCGATGTTGCGTACCTTGGCGAGCGCGTCTGCGGCAGCCACTTCAATCCCTCTTCGTCTTCGTCGTCGTCAGGTGGTGGTGAACTACCACCGGTAGTGCGCGAAGGCCTTGTTGGACTCCGCCATCTTGTGGGTGTCCTCGCGACGCTTGACCGCGGCACCGAGGCCGTTGCTGGCGTCCAGCAGCTCGTTCTGCAGACGCTCGATCATGGTCTTCTCGCGACGGGCCTTCGAGTACTGCACCAGCCAGCGCAGGCCCAGCGTGGTCTGCCGCGGGGTGCGAACCTCGACCGGCACCTGGTAGGTCGCGCCACCGACACGGCGGCTGCGGACCTCGAGGGTCGGCTTCACGTTGTCCATCGCACGCTTCAGCGTCACCACCGGATCGGTGCCGCTCTTCTCGCGGCAACCCTCCAGTGCGCCGTACACGATGCGCTCGGCAAGCTGACGCTTGCCGCCGACCAGGATCTTGTTCACCAGCTGGGTGACCAGCGGCGAGTTGTAGACCGGGTCTGCGACCACCGGGTGGCGCGGAGCGGGGCCCTTACGCGGCATGTCAGCTCTTCTCCTTCTTCGCGCCGTAACGGCTGCGGGCCTGCTTGCGGTTGCGGACACCCTGGGTGTCCAGCGAACCACGAACGATCTTGTAGCGGACGCCCGGGAGGTCCTTCACACGACCGCCACGCACGAGCACGATCGAGTGCTCCTGCAGGTTGTGGCCGACGCCCGGGATGTACGCCGTCACCTCGATCTGGCTGCTGAGCTTCACACGAGCGACCTTGCGCAGCGCAGAGTTCGGCTTCTTGGGGGTAGTGGTGTAGACGCGCGTGCACACGCCGCGCCGCTGAGGGCTTCCCTTCAGCGCCGGCGTCTTGGTCTTGCTCGTCTTCGCCTGGCGGCCCTTTCGGACCAGCTGCTGGATCGTGGGCACCGGGTTTCTCCGCTCCCTTCGGCCGCTTTCAAACGGCCGCACCGTCTTGTCTGCCTTGTGTACCTGGACGACCCGGGGGGATCGTCCGGCACCCGCGGTCGGGCGTGTCGTCCGGCTCACGGTCCCGCCGCGCGTTTGTCAACGCGCACCGGGTCTTGTCTGTATCGGGCTTATCAAGCCCCGTCCCGCTGCTGCCCTTACCTACGTCGCGTCTTGCCTACGACTGAAGGGCGCACGCACGACTTGCCCGGGCAAGCCCGGGCACGAGGAAGAAGATTACCCACCACACGCTCAAGGGTCAAAACGAGGCCTGGTGAGAATCCCCGCAGTCCAGTGTACCGGGTGCCTCGATCTGGCGAGTCAGCACGTCACGAGAACTGCAACACCAGTGATAACGCCAAGCTCAGCAGGGCGATTCCCGCCCCCGCGGACCCGCACGAAATGCCCGCCGTCGCCTGCCCGCGGCCGACGAACCGGAGCCGCCCGTCGAGGCCGGACCGGCGGACCTGCCGCTTCGCGACCAGGCCCAGCACCACCGCCCCGCCGCCGACCAGCACCGCGAGCAGCGCGAACGCGCCGGCCACCAAGCCGCCCCAACCCTCGCCCGAGCCGACCGCTCCGAAGCACAGCACGAGCACCGAGACCAGGATCGAGGCGATGCCGGCGATCATCGAGCCGATCGCCAGGCCGGACGTGCTCGGCGGCACCTGGAGCTGGACGAGTGCGAACTCCGTGCCGGGCAGGGGGTCCACCCGGGCCGGCCGCCAGGCGCCGTCTGTGCTGCTGCCGGCCGAGGTGCCTCCGGCCCGGGCGGAGAACCCGGGCCCCTGCTGGGCCGGCTGGGGGTAGGTCACGCCTCCAGCATGTCACCCGAACATGAAAGCGTCAGTCCGTGTTGGTGTCGAAGTCCTGTCCCGGTGCGCCGGCCACGTGCAGCAGGCCGCTGATCGTGGCCAACACCAGCGCCGCCAGAGCCAGGATGATCCCGGCCCAGGCCAGCTTGCGGCCGCGGCGGACCCACTTGTTGCCGGTGAGGTAGCCGCCCGCCGCGAACTGCTGACGGTGCGTCTGACGGGCCAGGACCAGCGCCACAGTGGCCGGGATCACGCCACCGACGAGTGCGCCGGTGAGCAGCGCCGTGAGGCCGAGCGCGAAGACCGCGCGGGCCTTGGTGGACGACGCCGGCTCCGGATCCATCGGGTGGCGCGTCGGGGCGGCGGCAGGGAGGCTCACGTACCCATTAAAGCCCGAAGGGCGGCCGCGCTCACGCGCGACCGCCCTCCAGAGAAATCAAACCGTCAGCGGTACGACCCGAAATCGAAGTCGTCCAGCGGCACAGCCTGCCCGCTGGCCGGCCCGAAGCCGTAGTCGGTCTCCGGGTACCCGGTCATCGAGTACACCTTGGCCTTGGCCTCCTCGGTGGGCTCGACCCGGATGTTGCGGTACTTGCTGATGCCCGTACCGGCCGGGATGAGCTTTCCGATGATCACGTTCTCCTTGAGGCCGACGAGCGAGTCACTACGCGAGTTGATCGCCGCGTCGGTCAGCACCCGGGTGGTCTCCTGGAAGGAGGCCGCCGAGAGCCAGGAATCCGTGGCCAGCGAGGCCTTGGTGATACCCATCAGCACCGGGCGACCGGCAGCGGGCTCGCCGCCCTCGCCGACGAGCCGGCGGTTCTCCGACTCGAAGAGCGCCCGGTCGACCAGCACGCCCGGCAGGAACTCGGTCGCGCCGGAGTCGATGACCGTCACCCGCTTGAGCATCTGGCGGATGATGATCTCGATGTGCTTGTCGTGGATGAGCACACCCTGCGAGCGGTAGACCTCCTGGACCTCCTGGGTCAGGTGGACCTGGACCGCCCGCGGACCCATGATCCGCAGAAGCTCGTGCGGGTCGATGGTGCCCTCGGTCAGCTTCTCGCCGACGCCGACGTGATCGCCGTCGTGGAACCGCAGCTTGACGCGCTTCGAGATCTTGTCGTAGACGATCTCGTCGCTGCCGTCGTCCGGCACCACGATGATCTTCCGCGAGCGCTCGCCGTCCTCGATCCGCACGCGGCCCGGGGTGTCGGCGATGGGCGCCTTGCCCTTGGGCACGCGGGCCTCGAAGATCTCCTGCACACGCGGCAGACCCTGGGTGATGTCCTCACCCGCGACACCACCGGTGTGGAAGGTACGCATCGTCAGCTGCGTGCCCGGCTCACCGATCGACTGGGCCGCGATGATGCCGACCGCCTCGCCGATGTCGACCGACTTGCCGGTCGGCAGCGACCGGCCGTAGCAGGCCGCGCAGACGCCCAGCTTCGACTCGCAGGTGAGCACGCTGCGCACCCGGACGTTCTCCACGCCCGCGGCCACCAGCTTGTCCACCAGGATCGAGTTGAGGTCGTCACCGCGCGAGACGACGCGGTTGCCGTCCTTGTCGTCGATGTCGTCGGCCAGCGTACGAGCGTGGACACCGGTCTCGGCGTGCACGTGCACGATGAGCTTGCCGTCGTCCAGCTTGTCCGCCACCTGCATCGGGATCGCGCGGTCGGTGCCGCAGTCCTCCTCGCGGATGATGACGTCCTGCGAGACGTCCACCAGACGCCGGGTCAGGTAACCCGAGTCGGCGGTACGCAGCGCGGTGTCGGCCAGACCCTTACGAGCACCGTGCGTGGAGATGAAGTACTCCAGCACGGTCAGACCCTCGCGGTACGACGACGTGATCGGCCGCGGGATGATCTCGCCCTTGGGGTTGGCCACCAGACCACGGATCGCCGCGATCTGCCGGAGCTGGAGCAGGTTGCCGCGAGCGCCGGAGTTGATCATCACCCAGAGCGGGTTCTCCTGCGGCAGCGCGGTCTCCATCTCCTTGGAGATCTCGTTGGTCGCCTTGGTCCAGATCTCGATGAGCTCGCCGCGACGCTCCTCGGCGGTCATCAGGCCCCGCTGGTACTGCTTGTCGATCCGGTCCGCCTCGATCTGGTAGCGGGCCAGGATCTCCGGCTTGCGGGGCGGGCCGATGACGTCGCCCATGCCGATCGTCACACCGGACCAGGTGGCCCAGTGGAAGCCGGCCTCCTTGAGCGCGTCCAGGGTCGCCGCCAGGGCGACCTTGGGGAAGCGCTCGGCGAGGTCGTTGACGATCTGCGAGAGCTGACCCTTGCGGATCTCGTAGTTGACGTAGCGGTAGCCCGGCGGCAGCGTCTCGTTGAAGAGCACCCGTCCCAGGGTGGTCTCGACGAGC
>NZ_JBFAZH010000012.1:0-26391 GCF_040681735.1 Actinoplanes sp. NPDC051633
CCGCGGGGGGCGGCCCTGCCCGCCGAGCCCACGCCAACCCCCGCGGCCCCCCACCCCCGGCTGCTCACCGACCCGGCGCTGAAGGCGGCGGCCGCCGAGGTGCGCGACGAGATCGCCGCGATGCCTCCGCCGTCGGCCGTGGTGCCGCAGCTGGAGGAGCTGGTCAGCGGCTAGCCGCGGCCTTCATGTCGCGGCGCAGCTCCTTGGGCAGCGAGAAGGTCAGGCGCTCCTCGGTCGTCGTGTACTCGGTCACCTCGCCGAAGCCACGCTCGGCCAGATGGGCCAGGACCTCCATGACCAGGTCCTCGGGCACGCTCGCGCCCGAGCTGACCCCGACCGTGGTCGCGCCCTCGAGCCACTCGTCCCGGATCTCGGACGCGTAGTCCACCAGGTGGCCCGCCCGCGCCCCGGCGTCCAGCGCCACCTCGACCAGGCGCACCGAGTTGGACGAGTTCGTCGAACCGACCACGATCACGACGTCGCAGTCGGGCGCGATCTCCTTGACCACGTGCTGCCGGTTCTGCGTGGCGTAGCAGATGTCGTCGCTGGGCGGCGACATCAGCAGCGGCAGCTTGGTGCGCAGCCGGGCCACGGTCTCCATGGTCTCGTCGACCGACAGCGTGGTCTGCGACAGCCACACCACCTTCGCCGGGTCGCGGACGGTCACCTGGTCCACCCCGTCGGGGCCGTCGACCAGCTGGATGTGCGCCGGCGCCTCACCCGCCGTGCCGACGACCTCCTCGTGCCCCTCGTGCCCGATGAGCAGGATGTCGTAGTCGTCGGCGGCGTACCGTTTCGCCTCCTGATGCACCTTCGTCACCAGCGGGCAGGTCGCGTCGATCGCCTTGAGGTTGCGCTGCCGGGCCTGCTCGTGGACCTCGGGGGCGACGCCGTGCGCCGAGAAGACGACGGTCGACCCCTCGGGGACCTCCTCGTTCTCCTCCACGAAGATCGCCCCGGCCGCCTCGAGCGTAGTGACCACGTGTTTGTTGTGCACGATCTGCTTGCGCACGTAGACCGGCGCGCCGTACAGCTTCAGCGCCTCCTCGACCGTCTGCACGGCCCGGTCGACGCCGGCGCAGTAGCCACGCGGCTTGGCCAGCAACACACGCTTACGGGAATCGGTCACGCCGCAATGGTACGCAGGCCTCGCCGGTGCCGCCCCCGGCCGAGAGTGTGAGGTCAGGGACCCTCGGCCCGTTCGCGCACCGGCGCGTCCCCCAGCTTCCCAGGATCGCTGTGCTCGTCGGTCTGCCCGTGCTCGATGTAGGCCCGCTGCTCCGCGTGCCCGCTCGCCGGGCCGGCTGCGTCGTCGTGCCCGGCGGTCGCCGCCTGACCGGTCGCCCGGCGCATCAGCGCCACCACGACCAGCACGAGCAGGCCCGCATACCCCCAGAAGAGCAGGTCGGCGAGCAGGTGCTGGCTGTCGATGTGCCAGCGCCCGGCCGCACCGCCGGCGTCGTCGCGGGCCACGAAGGCGAAGGGCCACCCGTGCCGCAAGTCGAAGGCCCGCAGGCAGCACTGCGAGGAGGTCACCGTGACCGCGCTGCCCACCATGCCGGCGGCCGCCGCCAGGCCACCGGCGACGTATCCGGGCAGTCCCGGGCTGCGGCCCAGCCAGGAGACGCCGAGCAGCACCAGCCCGCCGACGAACAGCGTCGTGTGGAAGACGAGATACCCGGTGTCCGCTTCCCCGCTGACCCGGTCGACCTCGACCAGCAGGTTCACCACGCCGATCGCGACGCAGAACCATCCGACGATCAGCCGCAAGGCCGTGAAGAACGACTCCCACAGCCCGGGCGCCTCTTCCTCGTGGCCGGCGTCGTCCACCCCGGCGTCCACCCCGGCGTTCCCCGCGCTGCTCACGGCCCGAGTATCCCGCCGGGACCCCACCTCGTGGGGCGGAACGGACTTAACGCCGCCGGCGTCGCAGGGCGGAGACGATCGCCAGGACGACGATCCCGGCGTACGCCCAGACGATCACGTTGACCGCCTGGGTCGGGACGTCGGCGTGCCAGTCCGACCCGGCGGCCAGGCGCCGGGCGGTGTCCGGATCCTCCGCCGTCGCCCCGTGGCTCAGCCACCGGAACGGGAAGCCGCGCTGCTCCACGTAGGCGAAGCTGCAGCACAGGTAGGCCGAGTGGTAGAGGGCGCCGGCCGCGCTGCCGGCCAGCCCGGTGACACCCGCGGTGAGCCACGCCGCCCGGCGCGGCAGCCGTGCCCGGTGCGGCATCAGCAGGATCAGCCCGCCGACGGCGAGCACCACGCCGACCAGCACGTCGACCAGCGGCTCGGGCGCCTGCAGGTTGATCAGGATCCAGGTCAGGCCGCCGACCAGCGTGCCCGCCGCGAGCATCCCGACCAGGAACCGCAGCACGCGCGCGCCGGCGCTCGGTTCGTCCTCGTCCTCGTCGACGTCGGCGTCGTCGGGTTCGGCCTCGTCGACGTCGACCTCGTCGGGTTCGGCCTCGGGCGCGCGCTCCGTCAGCCCTCTCGCCGAGCCGCCCTGCCGGGTTGAATCGTCGTCCGCCGCGTCAGCCATCGGACGAGTATGCCGCAGGCGCTGACGGACGCCGATCCCTCGCCCGGTGCCACCGAGAGTGTCAGACCGCTTCCGTACGCTGTCGTGGTGACCCAGTCCGAGACGAAACCACCCGAGCCGCGGAGCACCGCCGACGAGCCGTGGCCGGTGCGTGTGGTGAGCCAGAAGCTCGGGGCCTGGGTGGCCAAGCTCGGCTGGGTGTGGGTGGACGGCCAGGTCGCCCAGATCAGCCGCCGGCCCGGCTCGACCGTGGTGTTCCTGACGCTGCGTGACCCGTCGGCCGACCTCAGCCTGACCGTCACCGCGCACCGCGACGTGCTCGACGCCGGCGCTCCCGAGCTGGCCGAGGGCGCCCGGGTCACGCTGCACGCCAAACCCGAGTTCTATCCGGCCCGCGGCACGCTCAGCCTGCGCGCCGACGAGATCCGCCAGGTCGGGCTGGGCGAGCTGCTGGCCCGGCTCGAGCGGCTGAAAAAGCTGCTCGGCGCCGAGGGCCTGTTCGCGCGGGACCGCAAGCGGCGGTTGCCGTTCCTGCCGCAGCGGATCGGCCTGATCACCGGGCGCGCCTCGGCCGCCGAGCGCGACGTGCTGATGAACACCAGGCGCCGCTGGCCGGCCGTCGACTTCCGGGTGATCAACGTCCCGGTGCAGGGCCCGACGGCGGTGCCGCAGATCCTCGACGCGCTCAAGGTGCTCGACAACGATGACACGGTCGACGTGATCGTCATCGCCCGCGGCGGCGGCAGCGTCGAGGATCTGCTGCCGTTCTCCGACGAGGCGCTGTGCCGGGCGGTGTTCGCGGCCCGGACGCCGGTGGTCAGCGCGATCGGCCACGAGACCGACGCGCCGCTGGTCGACTACGTCGCCGACCTGCGCGCCTCCACCCCCACCGACGCGGCGAAGCGGATCGTCCCCGACCTGGGCGAGGAGCTTCAGCTCATCGAGTCGGCCCGGCGCCGCCTCGACCGGGCGGTGCTCACTCTGGTCGACCGCGAGCGGCACCGCCTCGAGTCGTGGCGGTCACGGCCGTCGCTGGCCCGGCCCGAGCTGCTGGTCGACCAGCGCGCCGCCGAGGTGACCGCGCTGCGCGACCGCGCGACGCGCAGCCTGGAGCATCGCCTGCGACGCGCCGACGACGACCTGCGCCACACGGTCGCCAGGCTGCGGGGGCTGTCGCCGAAATCCACGCTGCAGCGCGGCTACGCGATCGTGCAGCGCGCCGACGGCCACGTGGTCCGCGCGGCCGACGAGGTCAAGACCGAGGAACAGCTCCGGGTGCGTCTGTCCGAGGGCGAGTTGCGAGTGACGGTGGGAGAGCAGGAGTGAGCGACGACCAGCAGTTGAGCTACGAGCAGGCCCGCACCGAGCTGGCCGGCGTGGTGGAGCGCCTGGAGACGGGCGGCAGCTCCCTCGAGGAGTCGCTGGCCCTGTGGGAACGCGGCGAGAAGCTGGCCGACGTCTGCGAACGCTGGCTGGAGGGCGCCCGCGCCCGCATCGAGGCCGCCAGGGCGGCCAGAGCCGAAGAATAGAACCCATCCGGGTACGCGCACTCGCAGGTCACCCGGCACTCCCGCCGGCCGGTCGCGGCTCACTGCCGCTGCCCCGCCGTCGGGTTGTCCCGCCGGGCCCTGCCGTGGGTGTCAGGAGACGGCGGCGGCGAGGGCCTGAAGGTTCTTCTCGTCGCTGTTGCCGAGGACGATGATCGTTCGAGTCTGGTCGGTGAGGACCAGGGCGGTCTCGCCCGGGCGGGCGAGATAACTGCGCCAGGCGGCCTCGCCGTCGCGGAAGGTGCCGCGGGGCTTAGCCTCCTTGCCCAGCTCGGCCGGCAGGAGTTGCGCCGCCGGCACGCTGCTCTCGATCAGCAGCACGGCGTCGTCGTCAGGTGCGACGTAGCCGAGGCGGAGGCTGGCGCCCTCCGGCGCGCGCTTGAAGTTGGCCGAGGTGACGTGCCAGTCGTCGCTCAGGCCCTCGGGCACCGCGACCGGGAAGGCGCCGGCGGACTGCGCCTGCTGGATCGCCGGCGCGGCGTCGACCGTCACCGGGGCCTCACCGCTGAGCACGACGCGATAGAAGGCCAGCAGCAGCGCGATCGGCACCAGCAGGACGATCAGCGACATCGCCATGTCGCGCGGCGAGCGCCCGGCACGCTTCCCGAGCCGCGCCGGCTCGGCCGCGGCGGCGGCCTGCGCCTGCGCGTCGCTCTGCTCGCCTTCCACGGCGACCGCGACTCCGGCCGCCTGGCCTTGCGCGGCGGGGTCGGCCGGGGTGGACGGCTGAGGCCCAGGGGCGGCCGGGTCGAACATCGCGGCGGCGGGCGAGGTGGAGGGCGGGGTGGAGGGCGGGGTAGAGGGCTCGGGCGCGTGGCCGGCCGGGTCGGTCGCTGGCCGGGGGTCGGGAGTGGGAACGGAAGGGTCCGGCCCGTGCTCAGGCGGGGTGGCCGGTGCGGGGCGGCGCTCTTCGGGTTCCACGTCAACCATTGTTAACCATGTCGCGCGGACGGGACTTTGCGGCTTCGCTCATGTGAGGATCGGGACATCCACACCCGCAAAGTCGCGAGGAGGCCTCCCATGCCCGGTGCCCGCGTACCGCAGGATCTCGACCGCAACATCGCCCTCGATCTGGTCCGCGTGACCGAGGCGGCGGCCATGGCCGCCGGACGTTGGGTCGGCCGCGGCGACAAGGAGGGCGGCGACGGCGCCGCCGTCGATGCGATGCGGAAGCTGATCAATTCGATCGACATGCGCGGCGTCGTGGTCATCGGCGAGGGCGAGAAGGACAACGCGCCGATGCTGTTCAACGGCGAAGAGGTGGGCAACGGCAACGGGCCCGAGGTCGACGTCGCGGTCGACCCGGTGGACGGCACCACACTGATGAGCAAGGGCATGCCCGGCGCGGTGGCGGTGCTGGCGGTCGCCGAGCGGGGGGCGATGTTCGACCCGAGCGCGGTCTTCTACATGGAGAAGATCGCCGTCGGCCCGGACTGCGCCGACGTCGTCGACATCAACGCCGGCGCGACCGAGAATCTGCGGCGCATCGCCAAGGCCAAGCGGTCCACCATCGCGGACGTGACCGTCTGCATCCTCGACCGGCCCCGGCACGCGGCCCTGGTCAAGGAGGTACGCGACGCGGGGGCCAACATCCGGTTCATCTCCGACGGCGACATCGCCGGGGCGATCTCCGCGGCGCGCACGGAGTCCGACGTCGATGTGCTGATGGGCATCGGCGGCACCCCGGAGGGCATCACCGCGGCCTGCGCGCTCAAGTGTCTCGGCGGCATGATCCAGGCCAAGCTGTGGCCGCTCGACGACTCCGAACGGGAGAAGTCGATCTCCGGCGGTCACGACCTCGACCGGGTGCTGACCACCGACGACCTGGTCACCGGCGACAACTGCTTCTTCGTCGCCACCGGTGTCACCTCCGGCGACCTGCTCAAGGGCGTCCGCTACCGGGCCGGCGGCGCGCACACCCAGTCGATCGTGATGCGCTCCAAGAGCGGCACCATCCGGGTCATCGACTCGTGGCACCGCCTGGAGAAGCTGGCGCTCTACTCCGCCGTCGACTTCGACGGTCACCTCCCGACGGTCCCCGGCGCCGGCGTCGAACCCGAGATCCCGTAACGGGCTCAGACGACACGCTGCTGCGCGTAGGGAGCCGCGGCGCTCGTCCCGGGTCTGGATGGCGGGACGGTGCGGGACAGCAGGGCGGCCAGCACCATGCCCACGACAGCTGCGGCGACGTCGGCGGCGATCTGCGCCCACATCGGGGTGATGAAGAACCAGGCGGCCGCCGCCGCGGCGGCCGCGAGCACCCCGAGCACCCACACCCCGGCCGCCCACCAGCCGCGCCGGTCGCCGCCGCGGTGGACGCTCACCGTGGCGCCGATCGCGACGGCCAGGCAGCCGACGATCGACACGACCGGGCCGATCAGCACGAACGGGTAGAAGACGATGGAGTCCGGGTCGAGGCCGGCGTACCCCATCAACAGCAGGGCCGGCGGCACCACCGCGAGCACCGGCAGCCCGATCCACCAGCGGCGCCGCATGGCGCCGGCGCCGGCGACCACCACCAGGGCGAGCACCGTCGTGACCACGATGCCGAGCGCACCGTAGTCGAACCCGACCTCCTCGATCCGCTTCTCGCCGAGCGCCGGCACCTCCTGCGAGTCGATCTCTGGGAAGCCGATCCGCTGCCATTGGCCGTCCTCGTCGCGCAGCGCGAAGCCGTCGCGGCGGTTGGCCAGCACCACGATGTGCCGGCCGTCGTCCGTGTCGTGCACCGCGACCGCCACGCTGACCAGGTCGACGTCGTTGTCGCCGGCCCTGGGGTACTGCCGGGACAGCGACAGCCGGTCGTCGTCGCCGACCCGCCAGTCGGTGGTCCAGGTCGCGCCGCCGTCCGCGCTGCGCTGCACGCCGATCGCCTTGCTCAGCACGCGATAGCAGATCTTCTTGTTCGCCTTGGAGCACGCCTGCCGGGTCTGCGGGCCCTTCTTCGGCGGGGCCAGCGGGGTGGACGACATGGACTTCCAGCTCGTGCCGTCGTCGACGCTGACGGCCCACTCCTCCGCACCCTGCGACGTCAAGCTGATCAGGTAGATGGCGTCCGCGGTGCTGACCACCCGGGACGCGGCGGACACCTGCACCTCACTGGTCGCGGCGACCCCGCCGAGGGCGAGCGGCAGCACGACGGCCATGCGCAGCGCCCGCACCCACCGTGTCGCGACCGGCTGCCGGGCGGCACACCGGTAGGCCCACCAGGCCACGCCGAGGAAGGGCAACGTCAGCAGGTCGGTCCAATCGGCACGGATCACCGACGACGGGCCGTGCACCACGCTCCAGAGGCCGGAGGCGAGCGCGGCCGCGTACCCCGATGATTTGACCAGGCTGAATCCCACTGCGACCGACCACAACGCGGCCGCCGGCCGCCGCACGAGAAGGGCGAGCAGCGGCGGTGCCAGCACCAGCCCGGCCGCGTCGCTGAGCTTGCCGGTGACGACGCCCGGATACGCGCCCTTGAGGACGTGGTCGTTGACCACCAGGACGAGCAGCGCGACGACGGTGACCGGATGCCCGAACCAGGCGCCGAGAGTCTTCCCCCGTGTATTCACATGCATGACAGTGGTCACGGCGCATCACGCTCGGATCGCGGATCAGTCTCCGTAGAGGTTCGGACCGTGCAGCAGGGTGGGTTGCGCCTTCGGCTTACGGCGGCGGAACACGATCGCGGCGAGCACGCCGCCGAGCAGCCCGAGCAGGTGACCCTGCCAGGAGACGCGCGGGTCGGTGGGCAGGATCGCGTAGAGCTGGTACCAGTACAGCAACCCGATGAAGGCCGCGACGCCCAGGTTCCACCAGCTGCGCTCGACCAGGCCGCGGGTGACCAGCAGGCCCAGATAGCCGAAGATCACGCCGCTGGCGCCGACCACGACACTGTCGGGGCTGCCGACGAACCACACACCGAGCCCGCTGACCAGCATGATGAGGGCCGTCGACCAGAGGAACCGCTTGGCGCCGCCGGCCAGCGCGAACGTGCCGACCAGGATGAGCGGCACCGCGTTGCCGTAGAGGTGGTCCCACCCGGCGTGCAGGAACGGGCTGAACAGCACGCCGTCGAGGCCCTCGAGGCGGTGCGGGATGATGCCGCCGGCCAGGTCGAGCCGGCCGCGGGCGCCGATGTCGAGCACCTCGATCAGGAACAGGATCGGGATCACCGCGCACATCGTGACGAAGGCGCGCCCGAGCGAGGAATAGAACGGGACGGTGCCGAACCTCTGCGCCGCCGCGTCGTCGGTCGTGCCGCGCTCCCACCCCAAGGCCATGGCTCCCATGGTGGCAGGCCGGTGCACTACCAGCCACTCATGGTCAGGAGAGCTTTCGCACTGCTGCCCGGATGTCCTCGCGGAAGGTGGGGATCTGCGTGTACACCCCGGGATAGCCGGTGCGTGCGCAGCCGAGCCCCCAGCTCACGATGCCGACCTGCACCCACGTGCCGCCCGCCTTGCCGACCATCGGGCCGCCGGAGTCGCCCTGGCAGGTGTCGACGCCCTTGCGCCCGGCGCAGATCGACTCGTCCTCCACCAGGTCCACGCCGGCCGTCTGGTACGCCTTCGCGCACTCCCCGTCGGGCACCGTGGACACCGTCGCGTACCGGAGCCGGCGCTGCTGGTTCTCGGCGTACTCGCCGGTCAGCCCCCAGCCCATGATCGTGTAGGTGCCCTTGGCGTCCTTCGCGGCGGACAGGCCGATGGTCGGCAGCTTGAGCGCGCGGTCCAGCCGGATCACCGCCCAGTCGTCGCCGCGGGTCTCCTTGACGAAGGAGGCCGCCCGGATCACCGACTCGGACCGGGCGGTGAGCGAGCGCGGCGACTTCAGGTCGGCGGAGCCCGCGGTGACCTTGATGTCGCGCCGTGGCCCCGACGCGCTCACGCAGTGACCGGCGGTGAGCACCACCCGCGGCGCGACCAGCGTGCCGCCGCAGCCCATCGACAGCCGCACCATCCACGGGAACCGTCCCTCCGGCGCCACGTCGCCGCCGACGACGGTGCCGCGCGCGAACGCCGCGACCGGGAGGATCAGCGCGAGCAGGAGGACGGGGTAGAAGACTTTCCGGACCATGCGGACATTTGATCACCGCCGAACCAAAAGGGAGGGGTACGCGCCGAGCGCGTACCCCTCTCTTCGAAGCTGATCTAGTACCAGCCGTTGTTCTCGGAGTGCTCCCAGGCACCGCACGGCGAGTTGTAGCGGCCCTCGATGTAGCCGAGGCCCCACTTGATCTGCGTCGCCGGGTTGGTCTTCCAGTCGTCGGCCACCGAGCCCATCTTGCGGCCCGGCAGGGCCTGCGGGATGCCGTAGGCGCCGGAGCTGGAGTTGCTGGCCTTGGTGCGCCAGTTGCTCTCGCGGTTCCACAGCTTGTTCAGGCAGGGGAACTGGTCGATCTTGAAGCCGGCCTCGAGCATGAGGGCGCAGCCGATCTTGCGGTTGCCGCTGAACTCGTTGCACGAGGACGGGATCGGGCCGGTGAAGGGAACGTCCGCGCCGGAGCCGGAGGACGAACCGGAGTCCGACGCCTTCTTCTCGGCCTCCTCCTTCGCCTTCTCCTCGGCGGCCTTCTTGGCGATCGCCTTCTGCTCGAGCTTGCGCGCCCGCGCGGCGGCTGCCTTCGCCTCGGCGGCGGCCTTGGCGGCGGCGCTGACCTGGGCCTCGCGCTGCCACGCCCGGGCGGCGGCGTGCTGGTTCTGGCGTTCCTTCAGCAGCTGCATCTCGTCCGCGTCAGCCTGCACGACGAGTCGCGTCTCGGCACCCTGCTGCTGGACCGCCCGGCCCTGTCCGAGATAGACGCCGCCGACGATGCCCAGGACGAGCAGAGCGACGGAGAAGACACGAACACCGACCCGGCTCCAGAGCCGATTCACGAAGTGATCCCTTCGTAGGGGGCAATGGCGCGTCACGGACAGTCATCGAAGTGTCACTCCGATGGCGGACCGTGCCGCGAGCACCGCGACCCCTGAAGGGCCGCCGCCTCGACCGTTTTCGATCGAGACGGTGGCCCACGAGATCGATCAGTTCCGTGTGGGCCACGCGATGGCGCTCGCCGAACACCATGGCGCAACGTGAAGTCGTTGTGAAACGGCGGCACGCTGTTGTGAACTAGCTCACACGGCTTTTGCCTTCAAACCCGGGCAGAATCCCTCTTCCGTGTTTCACCTAGTGGGGGATCTCCTCCAGGAGGTCGGTGACCACCTCGGCGATCGGTGACCGCTCGGATCGGGTCAGGGTCACGTGGGCGAAGATCGGATGTCCCTTGAGCGCCTCGATGACGGCGGTCACACCGTCGTGCCGCCCGACCCTCAGGTTGTCCCGCTGCGCCACGTCATGGGTGAGCACAACGCGTGACCCCTGGCCGATCCGGGAGAGCACGGTCAGCAGCACGTTGCGCTCCAGCGACTGGGCCTCGTCCACGATCACGAACGCGTCGTGCAGGCTGCGGCCGCGGATGTGGGTCAGCGGCAGCACCTCGAGCATCCCGCGCGCCATCACCTCGTCCATGACGTTGCCGTGCACCACCGCGCCGAGGGTGTCGAAGACCGCCTGCGCCCACGGCGACATCTTCTCGGCCTCGCTGCCCGGCAGATAGCCGAGCTCCTGGCCGCCGACCGCGTAGAGGGGACGGAACACCACGACCTTCTTGTGGCGGTTGCGCTCCATCACGGCCTCCAGGCCCGCGCACAGCGCGAGCGCGGACTTGCCGGTGCCGGCCCGGCCACCCAGCGACACGATGCCGATCGACTCGTCCAGGAGGATGTCCAGCGCCACCCGCTGCTCGGCGGACCGGCCACGGAGGCCGAACGCGTCGCGGTCGCCGCGTACCAGCTTGACGGTCTTGTCGGGGTTGACCCGGCCGAGCGCCGAACCGTTCGACGAGTGGATGACCAGGCCGGTGTGCGCGGGCAGGTTGTCCGCCTGCGGCAGCTCCAGCTCCTCACCGGCGTAGAGCCGCTTCACCTCGTCCTCGGCCAGCTCGAGGTCGGCCATGCCGGTCCAGGTCGGGTCGCTGGCCTGGCCGTGCCGGTACTCGTCGGCCGTCAGGCCGACCGACGCCGCCTTCACGCGCAGCGGCATGTCCTTGCTGACCAGCGTGACGTCGCGGCCCTCCGCGGCCAGCCCCAGCGCCACGGACAGGATCCGGGTGTCGTTGGAGTCGTTGCGGAAGCCCTGCGGCAGCACGCTCTGGTCGGCGTGGTTGAGCTCCACGCGCAGCGTGCCGCCCTCGTCGTTGCACAGCACCGGCTGGTCCAGCCGGCCGTGCTTGATGCGCAGCTCGTCCAGCATGCGCAACGACTGCCGGGCGAACCAGCCGAGCTCGGGGTGGTGGCGTTTGTCCTCCAATTCGGAGATGACCACGAGCGGGATCACCACCTCGTGGTCGGTGAACCGGCGGAAGGCCGCCGGATCGGACAGCAGGACCGAGGTGTCCAACACAAAAACCCGCCCTCGGGGGGCGGGTTCCTGGTCTGCGTGCCGGTCGCGGGCCCTGCGGCGGGCGGGACCGGCATTGGTGTTGGAGTCTGCGGCGTCAATACGGCGTGATGTCACAGGCCTGCTCCAGCGGGCGTGCAACCCGGTCCGCCCGCGGTCCGCCACCTCCGGCGCCCATCTCTTGCACGGGGTCGGGATGCGGGCCCCGTGGCGCTCTCTGTCGCAGGTCCGGGCGGCCGGCTGGAGAGGGTTGACCCCTCGCCATGACACAAACGCTAGCGGTCGGACGCGGCTCGCGGTAGTGGATAGCGCCGCGACACGCCTTCAGTCCGGTCAGGGGCGGCGGCGGGGCTGAGGACGGCGCGCCGGATGGAAGCGGATGAGAACTTCGCGTACGGAAAGTGCCGGCCGAAGCGGGTAGTCTGAGGCTCGTGGCAGACGCGCGACCTTCCCATCCGCCGACTACCGCCGATGCGTGGCGCTTCACCGCCGAGCGCGCCAAGGACACCACCTTCTTCTTCGACTTCGACGGTGTCCTCTCCCCCGTCACCGACGACCCCGACGCCTCCCAGCCCGAGCCGTCCGTCCTGGGCGTGCTCGACGAGCTGTCCGGCGTCGTGGGCCGGGTGGCGATCGTGTCCGCCCGCCCGGTGAGCTTCCTGCGCTCCCGCTTCGAGCCCCTGGCCCGCGCCGACCTCTACGGCCTCTACGGGCTGGAGGTGTGGCACGACGGCGAGGTGGTGACCGAGCCGGCCGCGTTGCCTTGGGTGCCCGCGATGGCCGACCTCGCCGAGCGCGCCAAGGCCGAGCTGCCCGCGGCGACCCTGGTGGAGTACAAGCGCCTGTCCGTTGCCCTGCACTACCGCACCGCGCCCCAGCTCGCCGCCGAGGTCGAGCAGTGGGCGCACGAGCAGGCCGAGGGTCTGGGCCTGCGGATCCAGCGCGGGCGCATGGTGGCCGAGCTGAAGCCGCCCGTCGACCAGGACAAGGGCATGGTGATCAGCGAGGGCGTCAAGACGGCCGGCTGCGCCTGGTATTTCGGCGACGACATGAGCGACATCAAGGCGTTCGACGCGTTGCGGGCCCGCGAGGCGGTGGACCCCGGATTCTTCGGCATGTGCGTGGCGGTGGCCAACCCGGAGACGGGCGAGGAGGTCAGCAGCGCCGCCGACCTGACGCTCGAGTCACCGACGGCGGTCGCCGACTTCCTCAGGGCCGGGCTGGGGAGCTTCTAAGCGCCGTAACGACGCTGGCGGTTGCCGTAGGAACGCAGCGCCCGCAGGAAGTCGATGCGCCGGAAATCCGGCCAGTTGGCGTCGTGGAAGTAGAACTCCGAGTGCGCCGACTGCCAGAGCAGGAAACCGGAAAGCCGCTGCTCGCCGCTGGTGCGGATGACCAGGTCGGGGTCGGGCTGGCCGCGGGTGTAGAGGTGCTCGGCGATGTGCTCGACGTCGAGGATCTCGGCCAGCTCGTCGATGGTGCGCCCGGCCGCGGCCTGCTCGTGCAGCAGCGACCGCACGGCGTCGGCGATCTCGCGCCGGCCGCCGTACCCGACCGCCATGTTCACCTCGACGCCCTCGGTGCGCTCGCGGGTCTTCTCCTGCGCCGCCTTCATCGCCGTGGCCGTCGTCGCGGGCAGCACGTCCAGCGCGCCGACCATGCGCAACCGCCAGGGGTTGCCGTCCTCGGCCAGCTCCGTCGCCAGATCCTCGATGATCCGCAGCAGCGGCTCCAGCTCGGCGGCCGGGCGCTGCAGGTTGTCGGTGGCCAGCAGATAGAGCGTGACGTGCTTGATGCCGGCCTGGTCGCACCATGCGAGCAGCTCCTTGACCCGGGCCGCGCCGACCCGGTGGCCGTCGTTGGGGTCGACGTAACCCATCTCGCGCGCCCAGCGGCGGTTGCCGTCACACATGACGCCGACATGCCGCGGAACCGGCTTGCCGACGAGCTTGCCGGCGAGTCGCCGTTCGTAGAACCGATAGACCAGGGACCGCAGATTCATCGCCCCAAAGCTTAGGCCTTGGCCGCCACGGCTAGTTCACGGGCGATCCGTCCGATCGTGCGGGCGTCGAAAATACCGTCAGCCAGCCCCAGGTCGGCCATCCGGTCGAATACCGGCTGGTCCTTGGCCGCCGCCCGGATCGCGGCGTCCACCACGCCCGGTCGCCGGGTGAGGAAGTTCGCGAAGCGCGAGTGCCGCAAGTGGCGCCCGAGCCGCCGCCGCAAACTCGCCCGATAGTGGACGGCGGGGTCCGCGGTCACGGCGGCCTCGCCGGCCAGGGCGCCGGAGAGGACGGCGTAGAAGATACCCTCGCCGGTCAGCGGATTGATCAGCGAGAGCGCGTCGCCGGCCAGCAGCACGCGGCCGTCCGCCGGCGGCGGCCGGTGCGTGGACAACGGCAGGTGGTGGGCGCGCAGGCCGGTCGCCCCGGTCGGCCCGAGCAGGTGGTCCAGCCGTTGCAGGAGGTACGCGCGGCTGAGCGCCGCCCCGCGCAGGACCTCGCCGTAGCCGACGTTCGCCCGGCCGTCCCCGATCGGGAAGGACCACGCGTACGCGGGCCAGCGCTGCTCGGTCGTGATGATGTGCTGCTCGTCGCCGGTGGCCGGGGCGTACCCGCGGATCGCGATGGCGAGGTGGCCGGGCGGATTGGGCCGGTGCCCGAGCAGCCGCCGGACCGTGGACTCCGAGCCGTCGGCGCCGATCACGACGCCCGGCAGGTGCCGCAGGTCCCGCACGTTCTGCCGCCGCAGCTCGACCCCCGTCTCCTGAGCCGCCTCGACCAGGCGCGCGTCGAAGACCCGGCGCGGCACGGTGTGCGCCGGCCGCGGCAGTTTCCGCGACACCGCGGCGCCGCCCGGGCCGACCAGGCGCAGCCGCTCGATCGGCCGGTAGTCGTCGACCACCCCGGTCACGCCCAGGCCGGCCAGGACGTCGACGGCCTCGGCGGCGATGCCGTCGCCGCACGGCTTGTCGCGGGGGAACTCCGCCCGATCGAGGAGCAGGACACGTGCGCCCGCCCGCCGGGCGGCGATCGCGGCGGTGGCCCCGGCCGGTCCGGCCCCGACCACCACGACGTCGAAAGGTGCGCTGCTCACCCGGCCATGCTGACGCGCGCCGCCGCGATCCGCCCGCCGGAGGTGTCCGGTCACGTCGCGGCCGGCACCTTTCCGGTGCGCCCCAACTTTCCGGTGCGCCACAGCGCGTAGACGTTCACCAGGAACGCGGCGACCAGCGGCGCGCCGTCGCGGACCAGGCCGTCCACGCCGAGCAGCAGCCAGGCCAGCGGCAGGTCGATGACCAGCACGCCGAGGCCGATCCACACCATCGTCACGCGTGCGGGCCGCTTGCCCCGCGCCAGGAAGGCGGTGTTGAGCAGCACCGCATAGCTGGTCGCGATGCCGGCCGCGATCCAGAACACGACGGCGAGCACCCATTGCGGCCGGTCGGCCAGCTCGCCGATGGCGATCAGCGCCGGGACCAGCATCAGCGGGCTGTAGGTGAACGCCGACACCCGCGCCGTGATCAGCCAGCCGGTGACCGCCGGGCGACGCGGCGCGCGTTCCTCGAACGCCAGGCCCTTGCCGGTGACCACCAACTTCTTGGGATGCCGCACGAGGTGCCCGGCGATCCCCTCGTGCCGGTAGAGCAGCGCCACGACCACCAGGCACAGCACGAGCAGCACGCCGAAGCCGGCGAGCCCGGGCAGCGGCGGCGCGCCGGTCTGCGGCACGACCAGCCGCCCGACCGCAAAGATCGTCGTGATCGCCAGGATCAGCCCGAGCGGCCGGGCCGCGGCCCGTCCCCGATTGACGTGCCAGATCAAGATCAGCCAGCCGACGGTACGCAGCAGCGCCCACCCGGTGCGGACCGCGAGCCCGAAACCGTGCTCCGGCGCGTACCGGTAATTGAGCACCTCGACCACGGCGGTGGCCACCGCCGTGAGGACCAGCAGCACCTTGAGCACCCGCACAGCCGCCGGCCGCCCCGCATCGACGAGAACCACGCCTCCTGGGTACCCATCCGCCGCAACTCGCACGCTTCGGCGCGCCGGCGCGCTCCGGCGCCTCGTGATCTTGGCCGGCTCGCGGGCGCCGCCGCCACCCCCACCCCGGCACTGGGTGGGCATGACGTTAGGCGACGGGTGTGACGTTTTTCGTCCGCCGTCCACAGGCCGTCACCGCGGGCGGCCGAGCGCATCTCACGTCGCGCCCGGCCACCACCGCCGTCAGGCGCCGGCCAGGCGAGCCCGCAACGCGTCCAACTCGGACCACAGGACCGCCGGCAGCTTGTCGCCGAACTTCTCGAACCACTCCGTCACCTGCGGGAGCTCGGCCTCCCACTCGGCGCGGTCCACCCTCAGGGCCGCGGCCACGTCGGACTCCGGCACGTCCAGGCCGGTCAGGTCCAGCGCCGACACGGTCGGCACGTGCCCGATCGGCGTCTCGACCGCCTCGCCGCCGCCGTCGAGACGCTCGACGATCCACTTGAGCACCCGCGAGTTCTCGCCGAAGCCGGGCCACAGGAACCGGCCGTCGTCACCACGGCGGAACCAGTTCACGTAGAACACCTTGGGCAGCTTGGCGGCGTCGCCGGTCGCGCCCTTGGCCATGTCGAGCCAGTGCTGGAAGTAGTCGCCGGCGTGGTATCCGATGAACGGCAGCATCGCCATCGGGTCGCGGCGCACCACGCCCACCTTGCCGACCGCCGCGGCCGTCGTCTCCGACGACAGGGTCGCGCCGAGGTAGACGCCGTGCGTCCAGTCGCGGGCCTCGGTGACCAGCGGGACCGTCGTCTTGCGCCGGCCGCCGAAGAGGATCGCGTCGATCGGCACGCCGCGCGGGTCGTCGTACTCCGGCGCGAGGATCGGGCACTGCCCGATCGGGGTGCAGAAGCGGCTGTTGGGGTGGCTCGACGGTGAGGACGAGGACGGCGTCCAGTCCTCGCCGCGCCAGTCGGTCAGGTGCTCGGGCGGCGTACCCATGCCCTCCCACCAGATGTCCCCGTCGTCGGTGAACGCCACGTTGGTGAAGACCGAGTTGCCGCGGGCGAGCGTACGCATCGCATTGGGATTGGTGTGGAAGTCGGTGCCCGGCGCGACGCCGAAGAGGCCGTACTCCGGATTGGTGGCCCACAGCCGGCCGTCGGAGCCGAACCGCATCCAGGCGATGTCGTCGCCGACGGTCTCGACCTTCCAGCCGGGCAGGGTCGGCTCCAGCATCGCCAGGTTGGTCTTGCCGCAGGCCGACGGGAACGCCCCGGCGATGTACTTGACCACGCCCTCGGGTGAGGTCAGCTTCATGATCAGCATGTGCTCGGCGAGCCAGCCCTCGTCGCGGGCGGCCACGCTGGCGATGCGCAGGGCGTAACACTTCTTGCCGAGCAGGGAGTTGCCGCCGTAGCCGGAACCGAACGACCAGATCTCGCGGGTCTCCGGGAAGTGCGAGATGTACTTGGTCTCGTTGCACGGCCAGGGCACGTCCTGCTCGCCGGGCGACAGCGGCGCGCCGACCGAGTGCAGCGCCGGCACGAACGGCGCGTCGTCGCCCATCGCCTCGAGCACCGCACTGCCCATCCGCGTCATGATCCGCATGGACGCCACGACGTACGGGCTGTCGGTGAGCTCGACGCCGAACATCGGGTTCGGCGCGTCCAGCGAGCCCATGCAGAACGGGACGACGTACATGGTCCGGCCGCGCATGCAGCCGGTGTAGAGCTCGGACATGACGGCCTTCATCTCGTCCGGCGCCATCCAGTTGTTGGTGGGTCCGGCGTCGGCGGGGTCGGCCGAGCAGATGAAGGTGCGCTCTTCGACGCGCGCCACGTCACCGGGGTCGGTGCGCGCCCAGAACGAGTTGGGCCGCTTCGCGGGGTCGAGGCGTACGAGCGCACCGGACGTGACCAGCTCGTCGGTGATCCGGGTCCACTCCGCGTCCGAACCGTCGCACCAGACCACCCGGTCCGGGGTGGTCCGTGCGGCGACCTCGTCGATCCAGCTCAGGAGTCGTTTGTGGGCGGTCGGGGCAGCGGGCATAGGTGATCTCCTTCGGTCCGCGTTGACCAATGACGCATCGGGCCGGGTCATCGGCCGTCGTCATGGGAGTCGAATCAGAGTAAGCCGAATTCTTCGGCGGTGCCTGTGGAGAACCGCACAATCTACGGCGTCGCTGCGCGATGACGATTGATTCTTCGCTGCTTAGAGCAACTACGAGCAGCGTCGGCCGAACGGCCCACTTTCACAAAACGGACTTAACGCCTTAAGCTTGCAGAATCGGGCTTTCCTCTCACTCCCGGCTCAGGAGGCAGGAATGGCGATCGTGAGCGACACGGGTAGCGACCTGGATGCCGAGTTGCTGGCCGCGGTGCGGGCCGGTGACACCGCGGCGTACGGCACGCTCTACGAACGCCACCACGGCGCGATCCGGCACCTGGCGTACGCGCTGGCCCGCGACCCGGCCGAGGCGGACGACCTGGTGGCCGAGACCTTCGCCCGGGTGCTCGGCACGCTCCGGGCCGGCCGGGGCCCGCTGGTCGCCTTCCGCGCGTACCTGTGCACCACGCTCCGGCACGTCTGCTACCACCGCACGCGCCGCGACCGCCGGCTGGAGTTCACCGACGACCTGACCCGCTACGACGCCGGCGAGCCGTTCCGCGACCCGACCCTGGAGCGGCTCGAGCGCACCTACGCGGCGCGCGCCTTCCACCAGCTCCCCGACCGCTGGCGCGACGTGCTGTGGATGACCGAGATCGAGGGCGCCGGGCCGGCCGAGATCGCCCCGCGGCTGGGTCTCACGCCGAACGCCGTGGCCGTGCTCGCGCACCGTGCCCGAGAGGGTCTGCGTCGCCTCTATCTGCAACAGCACGTGGCGGTCGCCGATCACCCGGAGTGCCGGTGGACCGGCGACCGGCTCGGCGGTCACGTACGCGGCCGGCTGGCGGCGCGCGAGCGGACCCGGGTACGCGCGCACCTGACTTGCTGTGACGGATGTCGAGCCAAGGTCGCCGAGCTCATCGATGTCGATCGAGTCAACTACCGTCCGTATCGCCAGCGTGACCATGCATCGCCGACGTGTTAAGACTCGCTCACGAAAACAGCAGCGCGTGACGGCCGCCGGTACTCTCGGATTCGTGCCCGAAACCCCGCCGCCGACGCGCCCGACGCTGCGTACGCGGCTCATGGCGCTGGTGCGCGAGGTGGGCAAGTTCGGCACGGTCGGCAGCATCGCGTTCATCATCGACCTCGCCATCTTCAACATCCTGTTGCAGGCGGGCACCGAGAGCCGGGTCGCCAAGACCATCTCCATGGTGATCGCCACGACGGTGGCCTTCCTGGGCAACCGCTTCTGGACCTGGCGCCGGCGCCGGCACAGCCACATGGCCCGGCAGTACACGCTCTTCTTCGTCATCAACGGCGTCGGCCTGGGCATCAGCCTGGCCTGCCTGACGATCAGCCACGACCTGCTGGGCGACATCTGGCCGGTGATGAAGACACCACTGGCCGACAACGTCTCAGGACAGCTGATCGGCACCGCTTTGGGTACTCTGTTCCGCTTCTGGTCTTATCGCAGGTTCGTGTTCCCCGCCGACGACGTCGAGGAACCGGCCACACCGGGCAGCCGTCCGGCGGATGTGATCTCGCAGTCACCCACCCGTTCGTGACCGGCGTCCACGCCCCCTTCCCTCTAAGGTTGTCGAATGCCTTCAGCCCGTCCGCTGACGGACCGTCTGCGCCGTCTTGCTCCCGAGGCCCTCGCCTTCGGAGTGATCGGCGCCGCCAACACCGCGCTGTACCTCGCGATCACCTATGTCGCGATGCCGATCGGCGCGGTCAAGGCGACCGTCATCGCCACGGTGGTCACGACGACGCTCGCCTACTTCGCGAACCGCTACTGGACCTACCGGCACCACACCAAGAGGGCACTGCGGCGGGAGTACACGCTGTTCTTCGGGTTCAACCTGGTCGGCATGGTGATCCAGTCCGGTTCGGTGGCGATCGCCAAGTACGGCGTCGGGCTCAACGAGGCTGACCACCGGATGGCGATCATGCTGGTGACGCTGTTCGCGGCCGGGGTGGCGACGATCTTCCGGTTCTGGGCGTACCGCACGTTCGTCTTCCTCAAGCCGCCCGTCGACGGGCACGAGGCCGCGATGGCCGAGATGGATGTGGCGGCCGGGCTGGCCGAGCTGAGCGCCGCCCACACCCCCACCGCCACCACCCCTGACCGGGCTGAAGGCCTGGCTGACTACGAGCTGCTCGACGCGGAGCTGTCCGAGCTGGAGCGCAAGGAGCGGGCTAACCGCGCCTGAGCAGGCCCTTGAGCCCGCGCTGCGGCGGCACCGGGGGCTCCTCCTCGGCGTCCTCGTCCTCCTCCGGGTGCAGCTCCCGGTCGGTCTCGATCAGCTCGTACAGCAGCGTCTGCTGCTCCTGGACGCGCGGCAACGAGACGAGCACCGCCGCCTGATCGCCGATCGAGTCGATGGTCAGCGTGCCGCAGCCGAAGACCCGATCCAGCACCGACTGGCTCATCGCGTGGTCGTTGATGCGGTTGAGGGGCACGTCCCGGCGCTCCCGCGCGAGCACGCCCTGCTGCAACAGCACCCGCTCGTCGGTGAAGACGTAGTGCGTGCACCGCCACACCAGCAACGGCCAGACGCCGCGGATCAGCGCGAAGAGCAGCGCGGCCACCCCGATCACGCCGACGCCGATGTGGCCCCCGTCGTTGTCCGGCAGCATCACCCAGGCGACGATCGTCACCGCCAGGGAGAACAGCAGCACCACGGTGGGGCGCACCGCCGCCTTGGCGTGCGGGTGCAGGTGGAGGACGACCTCCTCCTCCGCGGTGAGTACGTCGTCCGGGAAGGCCACGCTGCTCAGCGTACGTGGCGGACGTCACCCGCCGAGACCCGGTGAACATCGCCGTCAGCCGATCGGATCACCAATTGGCCGTCCGCGTCCACATCGGTCGCCGTGCCGCTAAGGTCCGCGCCGCCGGGCAGCTCCACGCGCACCTCCCGCCCGATCGTCGACGACCCCCTCCGGTACGCGCCCAGCAGCCCGCACATCTCGGCGTCCCCGCCGGCGTCGCGCCACCCCGCATACCACTGCGCCACCCCGCGGAGCAGCGACTTGAGGAGCGGCTCACGATCGGTGCTCTTGGCACCGGCGATCTGCAGCGAGGTGGCCGGCAGCCCGGTCACCGGCGGCAGCTCGTCGACCCGGGTGGTCACGTTGAGGCCGATGCCGACGACCACCGCGTCGCCGGTGACCTCGGCCAGGATGCCCGCACACTTCTCGTCGTGGATCAGCAGGTCGTTGGGCCACTTGAGGGTGGCGTCCAGCTCGGTGATGCGATGCACCGCCTCGCGCAGCGCGACCCCGGCCAGCAGCGGCAGCCACCCCCACCGCCCGGTCGGGACGTCCGCCGGGCGCAGCAGCACGCTGACGGTGAGCCCGGCCCGCGGCGGCGACACCCACTGCCGATCGCGGCGCCCACGACCGGCGGTCTGCTGCTCGGCCACCACGATGAGGCCCTCCGGCTCGCCGGCGCCGGCCGCCCGCGCGGCGTCGGCGTTGGTGGAGCCGGTCGCCGTGCGCAGGTCGAGCCTGCGCCACAGCCCACCGGGAACGATCAGGGCACGCTCCAGGCCGCGTGAGCTCAGCGGCGGGCGGTCCAGGTCACGGTAGGGCGAGGCCATTCGCCCAGCCTACGGCCGCTCGCTTCGTCAGCCGGGGTCGGCGGCGTGGCGGCTGCGGTAGACGGTGCTGCGCTCGGCCGGGGCGGGCCGGGGCCGGGGGCGCGGGCGGCGCGCCTGGTCGGCCTCACCCGCGGCCGGCGCCGGGGCGTCGGGGGCCGGGACGCGCCGGCGGACCGGTGAGCGACGGCGCGGGCGGTCGGCCGGCTCGGCGTCCTCGGCACTCCGCGACTGCGCGATGCGTCCCTGCGGATCACGACCCTGGGCGTTACGGGCCTGCCAGCTGCGCGGCAGCTCGATGCGGCCGGACGGCTTCGCCGGCGGCCACTGCGGCACCAGCTTGGTGGGCCCGTCCATCGCGTCCACGTCCTGGTCGTAGGGCGCGATGTCGAAACCGGACTGCGGCGGGTACGGCGGCACCTCCGGCAACCGCTCGACCGGGATCGGCCAGCCGTAGCTCGACATGGTCTCGGGGATCGGCGTCCAGTACTCGCCGGGCGCCGGATCGTCGTCGTACTCCGGACGCACCCAGCCCTGCACCCGGTCGCCCTCGCGACGGATCCTCGGGGCCGGCTCCGGCATCGCGCGAAGCTCGACGCCGAGCGCCTGGAGCGTGCCGGTCGCGGGCTCGTCGGCGAGCGCGAACCGGTCGCCGGCTTCGTCATTCGCGACCGGCTCCACGGCTGGCTCCACGACCGGTCCCGTGGTCGGCTTCTCGATCTCTTCCCCGACCGCTTCCACCGACGGTGGTTTCTCGTCCGCGGGCGGTTCCTCCTCCCCGGCCAGGCCCAGGGCGATCAGCCCGCTGTCCTGCTCGGCGTCCTCCGCGGGAGCGATCCTCGGCGCGATCGGACCGGCGGCGGCCGGCACCGTGGCCAGCGCACTGCGCCGCCGCCGCGCCCGCATCTGGCCCGGCGCGCTGAAGTCGGCCGTGGCCGGCCGCCGCCTCCGCACACCGCCGCACTCGAGCTCGCCGGCCCCCTCGCCGGCGAGATCACCGCCCAGCAGCACGTGCCGGAAGCCGATCAGCACGGCGACCCCACCGGCGATCAGGGCGAGTCCGGCCGCCGTAATCCAGTTGCTCACGGCGGTTCTAACGAATGGGGCATTAGGTGCGAAACGCTACCGTCTCGCCGTCGCTCGAAGCTGGCTACGATCACCGGGTGACCTTGCAGGAGCCGCCCTCGGCCTCGCCCGCGACCCCGACCGGACCCGACGCCGAGCCCATCGATGTGCACACCACCGCCGGCAAGCTCGCCGACCTCGAGCGGCGCACCGACGAGGCGGTCCACGCGGGTTCGGCCCGCGCGGTGGAGAAGCAGCACGCGCGCGGCAAGAAAACCGCGCGGGAACGCATCGCGATGCTGCTCGACGAGGGCTCGTTCGTCGAGCTCGACGGCCTGGCCCGGCACCGGTCCACGAACTTCGGGATGGAGCGCAACCGTCCCTACGGCGACGGCGTGGTCACCGGGCACGGCACGATCGACGGCCGGCAGGTGTGCGTGTTCTCGCAGGACTTCACGGTCTTCGGCGGTTCGCTGGGTGAGGTCTTCGGCGAGAAGATCGTCAAGGTCCTCGACCTGGCCATGAAGATCGGCTGCCCGATCATCGGCATCAACGACTCCGGCGGAGCGCGCATCCAGGAGGGCGTGGTGGCGCTCGGCCTCTACGCCGACATCTTCTTCCGCAACGTGCGGGCCAGCGGCGTCATCCCGCAGATCTCGCTGATCATGGGACCGTGCGCCGGCGGCGCGGTGTACTCCCCCGCGATCACCGACTTCACCGTGATGGTCGACCAGACGTCGCACATGTTCATCACCGGTCCCGATGTGATCCGCACGGTGACCGGCGAGGACGTGGGCATGGAGGAGCTCGGCGGCGGACGTACGCACAACACCCGCAGCGGCAACGCGCACTACCTCGCGTCCGACGAGGACGACGCCATCGACTACGTGCGGGCGCTGCTCTCGTACCTGCCCAGCAACAACCTGGACGACCCCACCACCTTCGGCGAGACCGCCCCGCCGGACCCCGATACCGCCCTCGACACCCTCATCCCCGACTCGGCGAACCAGCCTTACGACATCAAGGTCGTCATCGAGTCGGTGGTCGACGACTTCCTCGAGGTGCAGCCGCTGTACGCGCAGAACATCGTCATCGGCTTCGGCCGGGTCGAGGGGCGGCCGGTCGGTGTGGTCGCGAACCAGCCGATGCACCTGGCCGGCACGCTGGACATCGCGGCGTCGGAGAAGGCGGCGCGGTTCGTGCGCACCTGCGACGCGTTCAACGTCCCGGTGCTGACCTTCGTGGACGTGCCCGGCTTCCTGCCCGGGACCGGCCAGGAGTGGGACGGGATCATCCGGCGCGGCGCCAAGCTGATCTACGCGTACGCCGAGGCCACGGTCCCCAAGGTCACCGTCATCACCCGCAAGGCGTACGGCGGCGCCTACGACGTCATGGGCTCCAAGCACCTCGGCGCCGACATGAACTTCGCCTGGCCGACCGCGCAGATCGCGGTGATGGGCGCGCAGGGGGCGGTGAACATCCTCTACCGCGGCGAGCTGGGCGCCGCGGACGATCCGGCCGCGCGGCGGGCCGAGCTGATCCAGGAGTACGAGGACACGCTGGCCAACCCCTACATCGCCGCCGAGCGTGGCTATGTGGACGCGGTGATCCCGCCGTCGCAGACCCGCGCTCAGGTGACCCGGGCCCTGCGTACGCTGCGCACCAAGCGCGAGACCCTGCCGCCCAAGAAGCACGGCAACATCCCACTGTGACATCCCACTGTGACCAGTTGATCGCAGTGGTCCGATCGGACCAATGACAAAATAGTGATACATCGACATTCTGGAGCGCATGACGCTCAGCTCGATGTCCCTGCTCACCGCCATCCTCGTGGGTGTCGCGGTGTTCGGCCTGGGTTACGTCTGGAACGCCTTCCGCGGGGCGCGCATCCTGCTCAAGGGCGCGAAGGGCGGCATACCCAAGGCCCGCTCGCTCTACTGGGCCTCGCTCGGCAGGCTGGTCAAGTGGGCTCTGATCGCCGCGGGCATCCTGTTCGTGCTGGTCACGTGGACCGCCCGCGACATGAAGGACGCCGCCGACCCGGCACCCTCGCCCTCGCCGTCAGTCAGCCGCCGATAGCTCCGGCAACCATTGGCCGGCGAGCATGAAGGCGCCGATCACCAACACGGCCAGGGTGATGAGGTAGAAGAACCCCACCCACATGACCGCGGGTACGGGCGTGAGATGTGCCAGCTGATCGGCGTCGGACTCCCGCATCCGCCCCCGGCGGCGCAGCTTCTGCAGCTCGCCGACCGGCCGCACGCCCCCGATCAGCAGGAACCACACCCCCGTGTAGGCGAACGCGGCCTGCACCTGCGGGCTCGCGTACCAGGAGACGCCGAACACGATCGCGCCGGTGACCAGCAGCGACACCACGCCGAACGCGTTGCGGATGTTGATCAGCATGAGCAGCAGCAGCACGATCGCCAGCCACAGCAACAGGGTGATCCGGTTGCCGCTCAGAATCCACGCCCCGGCCAGGCCGACCAGCGACGGCGCGATGTATCCGGCCATCAGCGTGAAGATCATCCCGGGACCGCTCGGGCGGCCCGCGGACAGGGTCAGGCCGGACGTGTCGAACTCCAGCCGGATGCCACGCAGGCGGCGGCCGGTGAGCAGGGCGACGAGCGCATGACCACCCTCATGGGCGATGGTCACCGCGTTGCGAGCCACTCGCCACACCGGGCGCACCGACACCGCCGCCAGTGCGATCACGGCCGTGACCAGCACCAACAGCGATGGCGGGTCGGGCTGGGCCCCGAAGAGCTCGTCCCAGATGCTGCTCACACCGTCAATGGACACAGCGAGGCAGCGTAGTCGATCTAACTGCCCAGGTCCGGTCCAGCCTCAGGCGCGTCTGCGGGCACGGACCTCGACGGGCTGCGGCTGGCGCCGGCCGATCAACTTCGAACCGGCGAACGCGCCGGCCACGACCACCAGAGCGGCGACGATGAGCGTCATCGTCAGCGGACCTGCGGCCGCGGCCAGAAGGGCGACGTCAGCCACGGCGATGAGCATCCACAACGCGATCGTGGGCTTGCTGCCGTGATGTCGGCGGATCATGGTGCACCTCCTTCCGTGGTGGAAGGTTTGGTACCCCGGTCAGGCCGGCTTGAATCCCTTGTAGATCAGGTCCAGCGTCGTCTCGTTGGAGTTCCACTCACCCGGGACGGTGTAGTAGGAGATCCCGTACGCCTGGTCGGCGCTCACCACGAAGCCGCGTTTCTGGGCGTGCTGGTCGTTGCCACTCCTGGTGGTGTAGGTGAACTCCCAGTCCGCCGCCTTCTGGAAATACCCGGGCACGTTGACGATGCGGATGCGCTGGTAGTTGCGGTAGTCCCTGTCGCGCCGCACCGCCTCCTGGCCCTTCCAGTCGGCCACCGGGTCGGGCTTCGGGTTGTTGGTCTGGTCGACGATCAGGAGCCGGCCGCTGCCCGAGTTGTCCTCGAAGTACGCCTCGGTCCCGTCGTACCGGGAGAACTTGAAGCCCTTCGGCAACGGGATCTCGAACCCGGACCTGTCCTTGTGCACGGTCCAGCCGGCCGGGAGCGCGGCTGCGGCCGGCGCCGACGGCTTTGCGCTGGTGGCGGGCGGGGCGCTGCTCGGCTTCTGCTCCGGCGTGGTGGTCGCCGGCTTCTGCGTGGCGGCCGGGGGCGGTGCGACACCGGCGGCGGACGGCGTGCCGGCCGGCTTGGCGCCGCCCGCGTTGTCGTCGTCACCGTCGCCGGCGAACGCCAGCGGGATCAGGATCCCGAGTAGCAGCACGACGACGGCCAGGACCGCGACGCCGATCACGGTCTGGCGGCGGGTCAGCGTGACGCCGAAGATGGTCAGGCCCCCGGTGCGGGTCGGCGGCGGAACCGCCATCGGCTGCCAGGCCGGGCGGTTCGACGGCGCGAAGGACGGGCTCTTCGACGTACGCGCGGCCGGGACGCCGATGACGGCGGTGCCGGCGGCGGTCTCGGCCGCGCGGTCGCTCGCCGTCATGTTGTCGTCGGTCTCGTCGGCCGGCGCCTTGGGGGCGGCCATCGAGGCGGTGGTGGCGCTCTTCGCGCCGTCCGGCCGCCGGGCGGCCGGGAGGGCGGTCGCCGACCGGGCCGGGCTGTCGCTGCCCT
>NZ_JBFAZH010000013.1:0-25537 GCF_040681735.1 Actinoplanes sp. NPDC051633
GGATGGCCTCCTGGGCTACCACTGTGGTTCTACGGTTGCCGGGTGCGGCTGTTTGTGGCGTTGTATCCGCCGGAGGACGTGCGCTCGGCGTTGCGGCAGTGGCTGAGCGAGGCGCTCGCCCGGGACCGGGCGGAGGTGCGGCTCGGTGACATCGAGCGGTGGCATCTGACGCTGGCGTTTCTCGGCGAGGTGGTGGCCGAGGAAGTGCCGCGGGTCGAGCTCGCCGTGTCCCGCGCGGTCCTCGATCGCCCGGCCATGAGGTTGCGGCTCTCCGGCGGTGGGTCGTTCGGGCGGGGCCGGTCGTCCGCGGTCTGGGCCGGCGTGGACGGTGACCTCGAAGCGCTCCGCGACCTGCACGCCGACCTGCGGGACAGGCTCGCGGAGGCCCGCTTCACGACCGACGCGCGGCCGCTCACGCCCCATCTCACGGTGACCTACAAGGGCGGCCGGGAAGTGCTGGCCGCGCTGCGGGACTATGCCGGACCGGTCTGGTCGGCGACGGAGATCACGCTGGTTCGCAGCCGGTTCCCTCAGGAGAGCGGCTACGACACCCTGCGCGTCTGGTCACTCCATCAAGACGGCGACACGGACCGTCGGTGAACCGCACCGACCTAGGACGCCACTGAGGAGGCGCTGATCCGCTAGGAGGACTCGCGGGCGGCGGGGCCGCCGCCGAAGAGGACGTCGTCCCAGCTGGGCAGGCGCTTGCGGGGCTTCGGGTCCTCGCCCTCCGCCGCCGTGCTCTGCTGCTGGTTGCCGCCCTGGCCGACCGTGCGCCGCGGGCGCAGGACCGCCAGCGACGGCACCGCCGGGACCTCCTTGGGGAGATCCGACTCCTCGTCGAAGGCCGAACCGGCGCCACCGCCGAGCAGGGCGGCCGCGCCACCCGCCACCGGCCGCCGCGGGGTCTCGGTGGCCGGAGCGTCGAGGCCCCGGCCCTGGGTGCCGCCGATCGGGCGGTCGAGCGAAGCCAGCAGCGCGTCGCGGCCGGCACGGATCGGGTCGCGCGTCTGGCGCGGGCCGTCGGAGGACGGCGACATCAGGCCGTGGCCACCGCGGGACAGGTCACCGGAGCGGCCGTGGCCGGGCAGACCGTGGCCGCCGCGCTCGGGCGCCGGACGCTCGGGCGCCGGCTCCTGGCCGAGGATCTGGGTCGGGCGCTCGGCGCACAGATATTGCGCCATGTCGTCGTGCGGAGCGACCGTCTGGCGGGCCTTGTCGAGATCCCACACCGCCGTCGCCGTGGCCTTGCCGGACGGCCAGGTGGCGACGATGCGCCAGGTGCCGTCGTCGCGACGGTACGCATCCCACGAGATCTTCTCGGTGTCGATGCCGTGCTGGGCGAGCCGGCTGTCCACCACCTCGGCCAGCGGCGCGCCGGAATCCGACGTCTTCAGCCTCGTGCGGCGGGCGTGCTGGGCGAGCATGGCGCGTTCCTGCAACACCGGGCCGGCGTAGCGCAGCACCCGATCGACCGGGACGCCGGCGATCCGCGCCACGTCATCCGCCGACTCGCCGGACCGGATCCGGGACTGGATGTCGCGCGGCGAGAGCACCGCCATCGACACCTCGGTCTGGGCCACCGAGACCGCTGTGCCGGTCGAACCGCCACTGTGATCGGTGTGCAGAGCGCCGTTGATGCGGTCGTCGAGCGGCAGTGCCAGGAGCCGGCCGACCTCATCGGCGAGCACCAGGGCCTGACCATCCTCGGAGAGCGCGACGAAGCGTACCGGCCGCATGCGTTGCCTCCGTCCCGTCGCAAGCCTGTGCCCTGAGAGTCAGTTACCCGGGCGCGTTTCGGAACACGGTACGCGCCCCGATCACTCGATGGGGGTAAGCCACGCCGGGCGAGTCATTGACCAGGAAAGATGATCTTTCTGGTATCAGAGTCGTTCCGCCACGTAGTCGATACACCTGGTCAGAGCCTCGACGTCGGCCGGGTCGACGGTGGGGTAGAGGGCGATCCGCAACTGGTTGCGGCCCAGTTTGCGATAGGGCTCGGTGTCCACGATCCCGTTGGCCCGCAGCGCCTTCGCGATGGCCGCGGCGTCGACGCTGTCGGCGAAGTCGATCGTGGCCACGGCGTTCGACCGCAGCGCCGGGTCGGTGACGAACGGCGTCGCGTACTGCGACCGGTCGGCCCAGCCGTAGATCGCGCTCGCGCTCTCCGCGCTGCGCTTGCTCGACCAGGCCAGACCGCCCTGTGCGTTCATCCAGTCGGTCTGCTCGGCGGCCAGGAAGACGGTGGCCAGCGCGGGCGTGTTGTACGTCTGCTCCAGCCGGCTCTGCTCGATGGCTGTGACCAGGTCGAGGAACTGCGGGATGTAGCGCCCCGTCGCCTTGATCTCAGCCGCCCGCTCGAGCGCGGCCGGCGACAGCACGGCGATCCACAGCCCGCCGTCGGAGCCGAACGCCTTCTGCGGCGCGAAGTAGTAGACGTCGGTCTGCGTCAGGTCCACGTCCAGCGCACCGGCGCCGGAGGTGGCGTCGGTGAGCAGCAGCGCGCCCGGGTCGGCGCCGGCCACCCGCTGCACCGGCACGGCGACGCCGGTCGAGGTCTCGTTGTGCACGCTGCCGTAGACGTCGACGCCCGCCTCGGCGCTCAGGAACGCGGCCTGCCCACCCGGAGCGGAGACCACCGAGGGCGCCGACAGGAACGGCGCGTCGGCGATCGCCTTGCGGAACTTGCCGCCGAACTCGCCGAACTCGGCCACCTGCGCGTGCGCTCGGATCAGCCCGAACACGGCGGTCTCCCAGAACGCGCTGGTGCCGCCGTTGGAGATGATCACCTCATAGCCGCCCGGGATGCCGAAGAACTCGGCGATGCCCCGGCGCAGGCGTGCCACCTGGTCCTTGACCGTGCGCTGGCGATGCGACGTACCCAAGAAGGTCTTGGACACCGCGTTGAGCGCCTCGACGCCCTCGGGGCGCACCTTGCTGGGGCCTGAGCCGAACCGCCCGTCGGCGGGCCGCAACTCATCGGGGATGGTGATGGGGTGGGTCACGTCATGCATTATGCGGGACCTGGTCCCAGCCCTCGACGTCCTGGGGCTTGCGCGTGGGCGGGCCCACATAGAGCGCCGACGGACGCACCAGGCGGCCCAGCCTCTTCTGCTCCATGATGTGCGCGCTCCACCCGGCCACCCGGGCGCAGGTGAACATCGAGGTGAACATGTGCGCCGGCACCTCGGCGAAGTCGAGCACCACGGCCGACCAGAACTCCACGTTGGTCGCCAGCACCCGGTCGGGCTTGCGCGCGTGCAGCTCGGCGAGCGCGGCCCGCTCGAGGGCCTCGGCCACCTCGAAGCGCGGGGCGCCCAGCTCCTTGGCGGTGCGCCGCAGCGAACGGGCGCGCGGATCCTCGGCGCGGTAGACGCGGTGGCCGAAGCCCATCAGCCGCTCGCCGCGGTCGAGCACGCCCTTCACATACCCCTCCGCGTCGCCGCTGCGCTCGACCGACTCGATCATGTGCAGCACGCGGGAGGGCGCGCCGCCGTGCAGCGGGCCGGAGAGCGCTCCGATGCCGGACGAGATGCAGGCCGCGACGTCGGCGCCGGTGGAGGCGACCACCCGCGCGGTGAAGGTGGAGGCGTTCATGCCGTGCTCGGCGGCCGAGATGAAGTACGCGTCGACGGCCTTGACGTGCCGCGGGTCGGGCTCACCGCGCCACCGCTTCATGAACCGCTCGACGGTGGTCTGTGCTTTGTCGATGTCCTTCTGCGGCACCGCGGGCAGGCCGAGACCGCGGGCCGCCTGCGCCACGAAGGACAGCGCGGTGACCGAGACCCGGGCGAGGTCGGAGCGCGCCTGGGCGTCGTCGATGTCCAGAATCTGGGACAGCCCCCAGTACGGCGCCAGCATGGCCACCGCGGACTGCACGTCGACCCGGATGTCGCCGGAGTGCACCGGCACCGGGAACGGCTCGGCCGGCGGCAGACCGGGCCCGAACCGGCCGTCGACCAGCAGCGCCCACACGTTGCCGAAGGAGACCTGGCCGATCAGGTCCTCGATGTCGACGCCGCGGTAGCGCAGGGCGCCGCCGTCCTTGTCCGGCTCGGCGATCTCCGACTCGAAGGCGATCACACCTTCCAGACCCGGCTTGAAGTCCGACATGTCGCCTCCTCGTGAGCGATCCCGTAAGTGATTCATCTTGCCCGCTGCGTAACCGGAGGGCGACCCGGCGCAGTGTGCTCTCTGTGACACCCATCCTGACGGACCTGACGGATCGCCGTCGGCGACTTAGGTTCGATAAGCGACTTATCGAGGAAGGCGGCGAGCGTGACGGCGGAACCGGCCGGGATGCGGCGTGACTACACCGAGCGCGGCGCGCTGCTGGAGAGCGATCTGGCCGC
The DNA here is from genome assembly GCF_040681735.1 of Actinoplanes sp. NPDC051633. Taxonomy (NCBI): domain Bacteria; kingdom Bacillati; phylum Actinomycetota; class Actinomycetes; order Micromonosporales; family Micromonosporaceae; genus Actinoplanes; species Actinoplanes sp. NPDC051633. Next base: position 4,353 of record NZ_JBFAZH010000013.1, read on the forward strand.
GGACTGGCCCGCGCAGTTCGCCGCCTGGTTCGCCGACGCGACCGGGTACGGCCTGACCGAGCCGAACGCGATGGTGGTGGCGACCGCGGACACCGAGGGCCGGCCGAGCGCCCGGACCGTTCTGCTCAAGGGGTACGACGAGCGCGGCTTCGTCTTCTACACCAACTACGAGTCGCGCAAGGGCGGCGAGGCGCTCGCCAACCCGTACGCGAGCCTGGTGTTCCCGTGGTTCCCCATGCAGCGCCAGGTGATCGTCGCCGGCCCGGTGGAGAAGGTCGGCCGGGCCGAGACGGAGGCCTACTTCGCGAGTCGCCCGCGCGGATCCCAGCTCGGCGCGTGGGCCAGCCCGCAATCGCGGGTGCTGCCCTCCCGCCGAGCGGTGGAGGACGGGTACGCGGCCGCCGAGCGGCGGTTCGAGGGCGTCGACGTGCCGGCCCCGCCGCACTGGGGCGGCCTGCGCGTGCGCCCGGACACCGTGGAGTTCTGGCAGGGCCGGACCAGCCGGCTGCACGACCGCCTCCGATTCCGCCGCGACACCGACGGCTGGGTCGTCGAGCGGCTCGCTCCGTGACGGATACGGACCAAAAACGCAGCTGGATGATCGACGTCCGGCCGCTCCGCGTCCTGGCCTATCGCCGGATGTGGGTCGGCAACGGCGTCTCCTACTTCGGATTCCAGTTCACCAGCGTCGCCGTGCCGGTCGAGATGTTCGCGATCACGAAGTCCTCGGCGTGGGTCGGTCTGCTGGGCGTCGCCGGGCTCGTACCCCTGTTGATCTTCGGGTTGTGGGGTGGCGCGGCGGCCGACGTGGTCGACCGGCGCAAGCTGTTGCTCGCCAGCTCGGCGCTGACCTGGACGTCCACCCTCGGGCTGCTGACGCAGGCGCTGCTGGACGTGCGCAGCCCGCTGTTGCTGCTGGCCCTGGTCGCGGTGCAGTCCGCCGGCTTCGCGGTCAGCTCGCCGGCCCGGCAGGCGATCATCCCGCGGATCGTGCCGACGCCGCTGATCCCGGCCGCGAACACGCTCGGGTACACCACCACGACCGCGGGCGGCGTCTTCGGCCCGCTGGCCGCGGGCCTGATCTTCGGCGTCTGGTCCGAGACCGCCGGCGTCACGGTCGCGTACGCGGTGGACGCGCTGCTGTTCACCATCGCCTTCTGGGCCACCTGGAAGCTGCCCCCCATCCCGCCCGTCGAGCACACCGAGGGGATGGAGAAGCCGACCGCCGGGCTGCGCGGCATCATCGGCGGCCTGCGCTTCCTGACCACCCAGCCGGTGCTGATGCTCTCCTTCGCGGTGGACATCGTCGCGATGGTGCTGGCCATGCCCCGGGCGCTGTTCCCCGAGGTCGCCGCCGACCGCTTCGGCGGCGGCTCCGCGGTGGGCTGGCTCTTCGCGGCGATCGCGATCGGCTCGATGATCGGCGGCCTCACCTCGGGCTGGATCAGCCGGGTCGAGCGGCAGGGCGTGGCGCTGGTGGTGGCCGTGGTCGGGTGGGGGATCGCGATCGGCTTCGCCGGGTTCGCCCACCAGCTCTGGCTGATGGTGGCGCTGCTGGCCGTGGGCGGCGCGGCCGACCTGGTCAGCGCGGTCTATCGGCAGTCGATCCTGCAGACCTTCGCACCCGACCAGCTGCGCGGGCGGCTGCAGGGCGTGTTCACCGTGGTGGTGGCCGGCGGTCCCCGGCTGGGTGATCTGCGGGCCGGCGCCGGCGCCGACCTGACCGGGGCGACCGCGTCCTGGGCCGGCGGCGGCTTCGCGGCCGCCGGAGTGGCGATCGCGCTGGCCCTCTCGTTCCCGGCACTACTGCGCTACCGGCCCCCGGCTGAAGGGCCCCCGGCTGAAGCCGAGGCGACCCGCTAATGTCCATCGCATGACGAGCGTCGTCCGGGCGAAATCCGGCACCCAGTGGACCATCGAGGCCGACGGTCACCAGGCCGTCCTGGTGGAGGTCGGCGGCGTGCTGCGCTCCTATCGCGCCGGTGACCGCGAGATCGTCGACGGCTTCGGCCCGCAGGAGATCTCGCCGGCCTCGGCCGGGCAGATCCTCGCGCCGTGGCCCAACCGGATCCGCGACGGGCACTACACCTTCGGTGGCGCGACCCACCAGCTGGCGATCACCGAGCCGGCCCGCAACGTCGCCATCCACGGCCTGACCAACTGGTCACGCTGGCGGCTGGCCGACGAGTCGCCCGGCGCCGTCACGCTGGAGTTCGACCTGCCGGCGCAGCTGGGCTACCCGTGGTCGCTCACGCTGCGCACCCGCTGGCAGGTGGGCAGCGACGGGCTGCGGTGCGAGCAGGAGGTCGTCAACACGAGCGACGAAGAGGCGCCGTGGGGCTATTCGGTGCACCCGTATCTGCAGCTCAGCGGGGTGGCCGTGGACGACATCGTGTTGCGGGTGCCGGCCCGGATCCGGGTGCTGGCCGACGCCCGGCTGCTGCCGATCGGCGCGGTCAAGGTGGCGGGCACGGAGTACGACTTCACCGAGCCGCGCAAGATCGGCGAGGCGGTGCTGGACACCACGTTCGGCGATCTCGAGTACGAGCCGGACGGCGGCTCCTCGGTGACCATCGCTGCGCCGGACGGCTCGGCGAAGGTCGACGTCTGGGGCGACCGCAATTTCAAGTGGTGGCAGATCTTCACCGGCGACACCCTGCACGGCGAGCGGTTCCGGCGGTCGGTCGCGATCGAGCCGATGACCTGCCCGCCGGACGCCTTCCGCTCGGGCCGCGACCTGATCGTGCTGGCCCCCGGCCAGAGCTGGTCGGCCACCTGGGGCATCCGGCCCTGATGGAGTTCGACGAGGTCATCCGCAGGCGGCGGATGATCCGAGCCTACGATCCGGACCGCCCGGTGCCCGCCGAGATCCGCGACAAGCTGCTGCGGCACGCGCTGCGGGCGCCGTCGGCCGGTTTCTCCCAGGGGTGGGGCTTTCTGGTGCTGGAGGAGCCGGCGGACCGCGCGCTCTACTGGTCGGTGACCAGCTGGGGCGGGAACGCGCCGGACGGCTGGCTCGAGCGGATGAGCAAGGCGCCGCTGATCGTCATCCCGATGTCGAACAAGTCGGTCTACCTCGAGCGGTACGCCCAGCCGGACAAGGGCTGGGCCGACCGCGACGAGGCGCGCTGGCCGGTGCCCTACTGGGACATCGACACCGGGTTCGCCGCGCTGCTGATCCACCTGACCGCGGTCGATCAGGGGCTGGCGTCCTGCTTCATCGGGCTGCCCGCCGGATCGCAGGCGGCGTTCCGCGAGGCGTTCGGCGTACCGGCACAATTCACCCCGATCGGGGCGCTGACCGTCGGCTACCGTGCAGCCGACAAGAGGTCACCGTCACTACGCCGGGGGCACCGCCCGATCGACGATGTGGTGCATCATGGCCGGTGGGCCGGGTAGAGAGTCAGGGGTCGGGAGGAGCGTGTCGTGATCTTCAAAGCGGTCCGGGACGGAGCTCCGTACCCGGACCACCACACGACGCTGAAGGCGTGGGCCGAGATTCCGCCTCGGCCCATCCGCCTGGCCGACCTGATCACGACGAAGCGGGAGCTGGCGTTGGACAAGCTGCTGGCCGAGGACTCGACCTTCTACGGCGACCTGTTCCCGCACGTGGTGGAGTACCAAGGCTCCCTCTATCTGGAGGACGGCCTGCACCGGGCGCTGCGCGCGGCCCTCCAGCAGCGCAACCAGATCCACGCCCGGGTGCTGGTGGTGCAGTCGTGACCGCCCCGCTCGATCTGCTCGACGTCGACACCCTGCTGTCGGACGAGGAGCGCGACGTTCGCGAGCTGGTCCGCCGGGTCGCCGACGACAAGATCCGGCCGCACGTCGCCGACTGGTACGAGCGCGGCGAGGTCCCGGTCCGCGAGCTGGCCCTCGAGTTCGGCAAGCTCGGCCTGCTCGGCATGCACCTGACCGGTTACGGCTGCGCCGGCGCCTCCGCGGTGCAGTACGGCCTGGCCTGCATGGAGCTCGAGGCCGCCGACTCGGGCGTCCGGTCGCTGGTCAGCGTCCAGGGTTCGCTGGCGATGTACGCGATCTGGAAGTACGGCAGCGAGGAGCAGAAGCAGCAGTGGCTGCCCGGCATGGCGGCCGGTGAGCTGATCGGCTGTTTCGGCCTGACCGAGCCCGACCACGGCTCCGACCCGGCCAACATGTCGACCCGCGCCCGCCGCGACGGCGACGACTGGGTGCTCGACGGCGGCAAGATGTGGATCACGAACGCCCCGGTGGCCGACGTCGCGGTGATCTGGGCGCGCGCCGAGGAGGGCGTCTTCGGGTTCGCGGTGCCGACCACGACGCCCGGCTTCTCCGCTCGCGAGATCAAGCACAAGATGTCGCTGCGCGCCTCCAGCACCGGCGAGATCACCCTGGACGACGTCCGGCTGCCCGATTCGGCGCGGCTGCCCGAGGCACGCGGTCTCAAGGCGCCGCTGTCCTGCCTCACCGAGGCCCGCTTCGGCATCATCTGGGGTTCGATGGGCGCGGCCCGCGACTGCCTGGAGACGGCGCTGGCCTATGCGACCACCCGCGAGCAGTTCGACCGGGCGATCGGCGGTTTCCAGCTCACCCAGGCCAAGCTCGCGGACATGACGCTCGAGCTGCAGAAAGGCTATCTGCTGGCACTGCACCTGGGCCGTCGCCGGGAGGCGGCCGGTGGCCTGCGGCCCGAGCAGGTCAGCGTCGGGAAGCTGAACAACGTCCGCGAGGCGATCAAGATCGCGCGGACCTGCCGGACCATTCTGGGCGGCAACGGGATCAGCGGGGAGTACCCGGTGATGCGGCACGCCAACAATCTGGAGAGCGTGCTCACGTACGAGGGAACTTCCGAGATCCATCAGCTCGTGATCGGCCAGAAATTGACGGGTCTGAACGCCTTCGCGAGCTAGATGAGCGGTTTGGCCTTACCGTGAGGGCATGGCCGAGCAAGAGGAACCGACGAGGGAGTTTCCGCCTGCCGAGGTGAAAGCCGAGGAGCAGAAGCGCGCCGCGCCCCGGGTCCTGGCCTTCATGGGTGTGGTCTTCGTGGCCATCGTCGGGCTCTGTTTCGGGCTTCGGGCGCTCAACGTGCTGCCGACCTTCGACAACCCGTTCTCCGACCAGGAGATCGACCGCAGTCAGCCGGTGCTGCTGCAGTCGATGCGCGACCTCAGCCGCTATGTGGCCGCCGACGGCACCTTTCAGGTGATCGTCGACCTGCAGCAGAACAAGGAGAACATCCCCGAGTTCCTGCTGAACCGGCGCACGCTCTTCGTCGGTTCCGGCTCGGTGGAGGCGTACGTGGACTTCAGCACGCTCGCCGGCAGTGCGCTGACGGTCGACGAGACGAACAAGTCGGTCAAGATCACGCTGCCCCCGCCGCAGCTCTCCCAGGCGGCGCTGGACATGGAACGCAGCTACGTGGTGGCCGAGGAGCGTGGCCTGCTCAACCGGATCGGCGACGCGTTCGCCAGCGATCCGAGCAAGCAGCAGCGGGTCTATCGGGAGGCGCAGAAGCGGATCACCGAGGCGGCCACGGCCAGTGAGCTGGACCAGCGGGCGAGGGAGAACACCCAGCGCATGCTGGAGTCCCTCCTCACCCGCCTCGGCTACACGTCGGTCACCGTTACCTACTCCAGCCCGTAGCGAGAGCCCGCAGCCGGATCGGTCACTCGTTGGGCATCATCACCCAGAGCACGATGTAGATCAGGATCTGCGGTCCGGGCAGCAGGCAGGACAGCAGGAAGAGCAGGCGGACCATTCCGGTCGACCAGCCGAAGCGGCGGGCGAGGCCGGCGCAGACACCGGCGATCCAGCGGTCGTTACGGGGCCGGGCCAGGCGGCTGTTCACGTGACTCACTCCTTCAGGTGGGGCTTGCTCACAACGGTAGGAACCCTGAGCACCCCGTAGGGGTGGATCCGTACCCGTTGTCCGAGCGCTGTTAACCTCTCAGCGTGACGCTGGCCGTGCTGTGTGCCGGTCGCGCCCCGGACGCCGCGATCGCCGACGACCTGACCACCGCGCTCCGGGCCGCCGGGGCGACCTCCGTGGAGCGCATCCCGGTGGCCGAGGCCGCCCGCCGTGCGCAGGCGACCGGCGAGAAACTGCTGCTCTGCATGGACGATCTGGTCGTCCACCCGAGTCTGCTGTGGACGCTGGCCACCGAGCCGGCCGGTCGCACCACCGCGCTGGTGGTCGCCGACTCCGACGGTGACCTGCGCGAGGAGCGCGGCCGCGTGCTGCCCGGGCCGGGCGCGATCCGGTTCGCCGGGGCGCTTTGTGTCGCGCCGGCGGATCTCAAGATCGTCGAGGCGGCGGACGGGACCGGTGACCTGCAGGAGCTGGTCGCGGACCTGACGCCGATCGCCACCCGGGTCCGGCTGCTGCACGCCGAGCGGGTGCACACCCCCGAGCAGTTGGCGACGGCAAAGGCCGCGATCGCCGCGGTGGACGAGGAGAAGGCGCGGCTGCGGCTCGCGGTGAAGGAGAAGGACGACTTCTTCACCACGTACGCGGTCAGCACCTGGTCGCCGATCGTGACCCGGTGGTGCGCCCGCCTCGGTCTCACCCCGAGCGGCGTCACCGGTCTGTCCGTGCTGCTCGCGGTGGGTGCGGCGCTGCTCTTCTGGGAGGCGTCCCGGCCGGCCATGATCGCCGGCGCGGTGCTGCTCTATCTGGGCTTCGTGCTGGACTGTGTGGACGGTCAGCTGGCCCGGTTCACCCGGCGGTTCGGGGCGTTCGGGGGCTGGCTCGACACGATGGCCGACCGGGCGAAGGAGTATGCGGCGTACGCCGGTCTGGCCGCCGGGGCGGAACGCATCGGGCTGCCGTACGCGTGGCCGCTGGCGATCACCGCGATCCTCCTGCAGACCGTGCGGCACATGACCGACGCGTGGTACGGCGCCCTGCACGACGAGGCGGCCGCGCGGCCGGTGGCGGCGGCCGAGACGGGCGTCGGTGCTCGGCTCAGCGCGGCGTCCAACCGGGTGCAGGCGGACACCGGGTCGCTCGCGTACTGGCTGAAGCGGATCGTGGTCTTCCCGATCGGCGAGCGGTGGGCGCTGATCGCCGTGCTCGCCGCCGTCGGCAACGGGCGGATCGCGCTGGCCGGCGTGGTGCTCTGGGGGGTGCTGGCGTTCGGCTACACCTTCGCGCTGCGTTCGCTGCGGTCGGTGGGAATGCGGGTCGGCGTGCTCAACACGGTGGACACCATGCGGCATCGCGACGACGGGGTGCTGACCCGCGACGTCATCAGCCGTGCGCGGGCGAAGGCGCCGCTGCTCTTCGGCGTGACCGCGGCGATCGCGGGCCTCGCCGCGGTGGCGATCCACACCAGGGTGGCTCTGCCGGTGGCCGCGCTGATCGTGCTGGCGGCCGGGCTGGCGGCGCGGGACAGCCACGCCGGCCCGCTGGACTGGCTGGTGCCGGCCACCCTCCGCGCCGCCGAGTATCTGCTGGTGGTCGCCGCCGGCCTGGTCGGTGACGTGCATCCCGCGATCGTCTTCCTACTGCTCTTCGTCCTGGCGATGCACCACTACGACCTGGTCGCCCGGATGGAGAAGAACGCGCCCGAGAGCAGCGCCGGCCGGGCGATCCTCGGCTGGGACGGCCGCGTGGTGCTGGTCACCGCCGCCGTGCTGCTGTGGGCGCCGAGCTTCGGCATGGTCGTGATCGCCGTGCTGACCGGTGCCGCGTTCCTCGGCCGGGCCGTCGAGGACTGGCGTCGGAGCCGGCCGAGCGGTGCGCGGCGATGACCCTGCTGAGCGTGGTGCTGCCGGTCCACGACGTGCAGGGCTACCTGAGGCAGTGCCTGGACTCGCTGCTCGGGCAGTCGTTCACCGACTTCGAGATCATCGCGGTGGACGACGCCTCGCCGGACCGCAGTGGCGAGATCCTGGCCGAGTACGCCGTCCGTGACGCCCGTGTCCGGGTGGTCACGATGCCGGAGAACGTGGGGATGGGCCGGGCGCGCAACGCCGGGCTGGAGGTCGCCACCGGCGAGTACGTGTGGTTCGTCGACAGCGACGACCGGGTGGCCGAGCACGTGCTGGGCGCGGTAGCCCGCCGGCTCCGCGAGACGAACGCGGACGTGCTGATCGTCGGCTTCGACCGGGTGCACTGGGACGGCCGGGTGGAGGCCGACCTGTGGCGGCGGACGCTCACCGGGGCGCCCGCGACGTTCACCGCCGAGGCGTACCCGAAGATCTTGAATGTCCTGCACGTCATCTGGAACAAGGTGGTGCGGCGGGACGTGCTGGTGAAGCTGGGGCTGCGGTTCGAGCCCGGCTGGTACGAGGACGTGTCGTTCACGTACCCGTTGATCCTGACGGCCGAGCGGATCAGCGTGCTGCCCCGGGTGTGCGTGCACTATCGGCGGCGGCGGTCGGGTTCGGCCACCGTCACGATGGACGACCGGCATTTCGAGATCTTCGAGCACTGGTCGCGGGCGCTGGCCCTGGTGGATCGGTACGCCCCGGACACGACGCTGCGCCCGCACCTCGTGCGCCGGATGATCTGGCACTACCTCGTCACGCTTCGCGACCCGGCCCGCCTGCGCCGCGGCTCACGGAAGCGGTTCTTCGAGCGGATGCACGCCGACTTCGTGCGGTACCAGCCCTCCGGCGGATACTCGGCGCCGCCCGGCTTCCAGGGCGTCCGGCACCGGCTGGTCGGGCGCGGGAACTACCCGCTCTACCAGGCCTTCGACCTGGCCGGGCGGCTGCGCGACGTGGCCGTCGGGACGCTGCGGCGCGGGACGGGCGTGGCGCGGCGGCTGCTCGGCCGGGCCCGGCAGGCCATCTATCGCGTCTACTACCGGGGCCAACTGCTGCGGCCGATCGACCAGCGCCTCGCCCTCTACGCGGCGTACTGGTACCGCGGTGTGTCCTGCAACCCGGCGGCCATCGCGGCCGCCGCCGAGCGACTCGCGCCGGAGATCCGCAACGTCTGGGTGGTGCACCGCGACCGGGTCGCCACCATCCCGCCGGGCACGGATCACGTGGTGGCCGGCACGCTGCGGTATTACCGGTCCCTCGCCCGTGCCCGCTGGCTGATCAACAACGTCAACTGGCCGCAGCCGGTGGTCAAGCGCAGCGGCGCGACGCACGTCATGACGCACCACGGCACCCCGCTCAAGAGGATGGGTCTCGACCAGGCCGCGTACCCGGTCGCCGCGACGGACACCGACTTCGCGGCGCAGATGAAGCGGGTCGACCGCTGGGACTACAGCGTCACGGCCAACGCGCACACGACGGTCGCCTGGTCGAGCGCCTACCCGGCCGGTCACGAGACGCTCGAGGTGGGCTATCCGCGCAACGACCGCTTGGCGGTCGCGACGGCCGAGGAGATCAGCCGGGTACGCGCCGAGCTCGGCCTGGCGCCGGACGAGAACGTCGTGCTGTACGCACCGACGCACCGCGAGTGGCTCCCGCCCGGCACCCCGGTGCTGGACATCGACGACCTCTCCGAGCAGCTCGGCGCGGGCACGGTTTTGCTCGCCCGGACGCACTACTTCGCGGTGCCGGCCGGCGCGGAGGGTCCGCGCCGGCGTGGGCGGATCATCGACGTGTCCGCCCACCCGGTCGTCGAGGATCTGTATCTCGCCGCTGACGTGCTGATCACGGATTACTCCTCGGCGATGTTCGATTTCGCGGTCCTGGACCGGCCGATCGTGATCTACGCGCCGGATTGGGACATTTATCGGCAACTGCGAGGCGTCTACTTCGACCTGATGTCGCGCCGGCCCGGCTCGGTCGCGACCTCCTACCCGGAGCTGGTGGAGGACTTGCGGTCGGGACGCCATCTCGCCGCAGAGGCTACGGCCGCTCGTACTCGATTCCGGGAATCCTTCTGTTCCCTGGACGACGGGCGGGCGGCCGAGCGAGTGGTGCGCCGGGTCCTGCTGCCGTAACCCGGCGGCCGGCCGTCCGCCACAATGGCGATGCTCGATGTGTAGTGGATCAGTGACGGTCGGAAGTTGGCACTTTCGCCCGATGGTCATACATCGATGTACCTGGAGACAGTGATCGTGATCACGCGCTGTCGTCCCCCGAACCAGTGCAGCTCGCCGCCCCCATGCAGGAGGTTTGACGGTGTCCACCGTCGATATCAAGGACGTCACCAAGGTCTGGCCCGACGGGACGGTGGCCGTCGATCACGTCAGCCTCGACGTCAAGGATGGCGAGTTCATGGTCCTGCTGGGCCCGTCGGGCTGCGGCAAGTCGACCATTCTGCGGATGATCGCCGGCCTGGAGGATCCCACCGAGGGTGACATTCTCCTGAACGGCGAGCCGGTGCTCGACCTCGCGCCACGGGACCGGCGCATCGCGATGGTGTTTCAGGACTTTGCGCTCTATCCGCACATGAGCGTGAGCGAGAACATCGGCTTCCCGCTCAAGCTCTCCGGTGTGGAGCCCGTTCCCCGGGGCGAGCAGATCGGCAACGTGGCCAGCGCGCTGGGCATCGGCGACGTGCTCGCGCGCAAACCCGGCCAGCTCTCCGGCGGCCAGCGGCAGCGGGTGGCGATGGGCCGGGCGATCGTCCGCCGGCCCGGCCTGTTCCTGATGGACGAGCCGCTCTCCAACTTGGACAGTGGCCTGCGCGCCGAGCTGCGTGCCGAGATCACCGGCCTGACCCGCGAGCTCGGCGTGACCACCATGTACGTGACGCACGACCAGGCGGAGGCGCTCACCATGGCCGACCGCGTGGCGATCCTGCGGCGGGGCGTGCTGCAGGACATCGGCACCCCCACCGAGGTGTACGGCCGCCCGGCCACCCTCTACGTCGCCGCCTTCCTCGGCGCACCGCGGATGAACCTCCTCGAGGCCTCCGTCTACGTCCACCTCGACCGGTACATCGCGCTGAACTTCGGTGAGCAGGCGCTCTACCTGCCGTGGACCGACATCCGGGCCCGGGCGGTCGCGCACTACCACGGTGAGCGGATCGTGGTCGGCATGCGCGCGGAGGCGCTGACGCCGGTGGCACCGGACGCGCCCGGCGACGTGCTGCACGGCCGGATCCGCTATCTCGAACACCACGGGCACGAGTCGCTCGCGTACCTCGACATCGGGGCCACCGCGATCATGGTCGACGAGATGGGCAGCGCGGTGCACGACCACCAGGTCGAGGTGGGCGCCTTCAGCAAGATCAGTGCGGCGTTCTCGCGGCTCACCGGCCGGCCGTCGAACGGCGCGGCGCCGGACCGCGAGGAGACGAAGCAGGAGAGCGTGCTGGGCGAGAACGGGCGGCACCACCGGCGCCCGGCCGAGCTCGCGGTGCGGCTGGCACCGTACCCGGCGGTGTCGCCCGGCCACCCTCTCGCCGTCACGGTCCGGATGGACTCGCTGCACTTCTTCGACGACCGCGGCGACCGCATCGACGTCGGCTGGCGCTGACACACCTGAGCATCGCCGCCTATCCATTTGCTGTTACCGAACCTTGACCTCATGCCGTATCGTGCTCTGCACGTCGATGCGGGTCCGTATCGACGATAACGTTGCGACGTGTCGTGAGGGGTGAACCGGCGTGGCCAATGCATCTGGTTTGTTGGTTATCGAGCGCATCCTGCGTGACCGGCAGGGGATCTGGCAGCAGGTCGTCGAGGACCGTGACCTGCCCAAGTTGATCGGCCAGATGCTCTCCAGCACGGTGGTCGCGCTGGCCTGTTACGGAGCCGTCCTGGGGTCCTTCCACGGCTGGTTGATGGCGATGACGTCGGCGGTCAAACTGCCGCTGCTCTTCCTCGTCACGCTGGCCGTCTGCCTGCCGACGCTCTACCTGTTCAACCTGGTCTTCGGCGCACGCCTGTCGGTGCGGCAGTCGCTGGCGCTGGTGTCGGTCGCGCTGACCGTGACCGCCATGCTGGCGCTCACCTTCGCGCCGATCAGCCTGTTCTTCCGGATCACCGCCCCGGACTACGCCTTCTTCAAGCTGCTGAACGTGGCGATCCTCGGCCTGTCCGCGCTGATCGGACTGCGCTTCCTGACCGGCGGCATGCGGGTGCTCAACGAGCACGGCCTGCTGGGACCGAAGGCGGATTCCATCGCGCCGGTCAGCCCGGCCGTGCCGGCGCCGGCTCCGGCGGGTGCGCCCGTGCCCGTGCCGGCCGGTGCGCCCGCTGCCGGCGCCTCCGCTCCGGGTCCGGCCGTTCCCGCGGCCGTGGGCAACGGTCAGCCGATGCACGGCGTGCCGCTGGGCGCGCACCTCCCGGTGCGGCAGCCGCATGCCCCGATGGTCCGCCAGCCGGGCAAGCCGAGCATGACGCTGCTGTACGTGTGGATCTTCCTGTTCGGCTTCGTGGGCACCCAGCTCGCGTGGACCCTGCGGCCGTTCTTCGGCAGCCCCGGCATGAAGTTCAGCCTCTACCGCGAGATCGACGGCAACTTCTACGCGGAGATCTTCCGGACCCTCGCTCATCTCTTCTAAAGCGTGACGGCTGCCCTCGGGGCGGGCAGCCGCGTAGGCTGCTCGTCGGTGGACGAGACATTCGGACCGAGCCGGGGCCGTGATGCGTTGCGTCCGGCTCCGGTCCGGCTTCCGGAGGCCGGCGACGCGGGCGGCACCCTGTTGGATCGTGTCTTCGAGCGCCAGGACATCACGCGGGTGCGGCACGCCGTCCAGGGCCTGCTGGCCGCGTCCGGATTCGCCGGTGACCGGCTCCAGGGCTTCGTGCTGGCGGTCAACGAGATCATCACCAACGCGGTGCTGCACGCCGGCGGGCGCGGGCGGGTGGTGCTGCGCCCGGAAGGTCACTCGATCTGGTGCACCGTCACCGATTCCGGCCCGGGCATCCCGGCACGCTACCTGCACCCGCCGGAGATTCCGGAGGCGTTCGAGGTCGGCGGGCGGGGCATCTGGCTGGCGTACCGGTTGTGCGACGAGGTCACGATGGCGACCGGCCCGATCGGCACGACCATCGGGCTGCGCATGTCACGGCCCGCCGGCCGCGCGGCATCCGGCCTGGTCAACGGCCTGTCGACCGGCGGCTGATACCGTACCGGCGGCCGATGGGACGTGGGGTACCCCCGTTGCGGAGTATCCACGAGCGGGGACGACTACATTGGGGCCGTGCTCGGGCTTCCTCCTCAGGTGACCGCCTGCCTTTTCGACCTTGACGGCGTGCTGACGCAAACCGCCCTGGTCCATAACGCGGCGTGGAAACAGACGTTCGACCAGTTCCTGCAGTCCTGGTCGCAGGAGCACGGGCAGCCGTACGTGCCGTTCGACTCCGGCGCCGACTACCACGAGTACGTCGACGGCCGGCAGCGCGCGGACGGCGTACGCACCTTCCTGACCTCGCGGGGCATCACCCTGCCCGAGGGCACCCCGGACGACGCCCCCGACGCCCACACCGTGAACGGCATCGGGAACCGGAAGAACATCCTCGTCCTGCAGAAGATCAAAGAGGGCGCGGTGCAGGTCTACCCCGGATCGGTGGACTACCTGCGCGCGGCGAAGGAGGCCGGCCTGCGCCGTGCCGTCGTCTCCGCCAGCGCCAACTGCAAGGACGTCCTCGAGGCCGCCGGCATCGCCGACCTCCTCGAGGTGCGGGTCGACGGCGTCGTCGCCCGTGAGCGCAAACTGCCGGGCAAACCCGCGCCGGACACCTTCCTCTACGGTGCCGAGCTGCTCGACACCCCGCGGGAGAACTGCGTCGTCTTCGAGGACGCGCTGGCCGGTGTGGCCGCGGGGCGGGCGGGCGACTTCGGGTTCGTCGTCGGCGTCGATCGGGTCGGGCAGGCGGACGCGTTGAGGACGAACGGTGCCGACATCGTCGTCCAGGATCTGTCCGAACTCCTGACGCGATGAACGCGTAGTTCCGCCCAGACTTTCTCCTTCAGTTCATCGAGAGGCACCACCGTGATCCGTGAACGGGCGTACCCCGTCGACCCTTGGCACATCCGGGAGACCCGGCTGGACCTGGACCTGCTGGCTCAGTCCGAATCGGTCTTCGCCCTCGCCAACGGTCACATCGGCCTACGCGGCAACCTGGACGAGGGCGAGCCGCACGGCCTGCCGGGCACGTATCTGAACTCGTTCTACGAGCTGCGCCCGCTGCCGTACGCCGAGGCCGGTTACGGCTTCCCCGAGTCCGGCCAGACCATGGTCAACGTCACCAACGCCAAGCTGATGCGGCTGCTGGTGGACGACGAGCCGTTCGATGTGCGGTACGGCGACCTGCGCAACCACGAGCGCAGCCTGGACATGCGGGCCGGCACGCTGGAGCGCACCGCGGAGTGGGTGTCGCCCTCCGGCCAGGCGATCCGGATCCGCAGTGTGCGGCTGGTGTCGTTCACCCAGCGCGCGGTCGTCGCGATCCTCTACGAGGTCGAGCCGCTGAACGAGAGCGCCCGGCTGATCCTGCAGTCCGAGCTGGTCGCCAACGAGCAGTTGCCGCCGACCAGCAAGGACCCCCGGGTGGCCGCGGTGCTGGACCACCCGCTGCAGGCCGAGGAGATGCTCGAGCAGAAGTCCGGCGGCCTGCTGGTGCACCGCACCAAGGCCAGCGACCTGCGCATGGCCGCGGCGATGGAACACCTGGTGGAGACGCCGGGCCGGCACGCCATCACCACCGAGGGACACCCCGACTGGCTGCGCACCACGGTCGCCTGCAAGCTCGAGCCGGGGCAGAAACTGCGCGTGGTGAAGCTGGCCGCGTACGGCTGGTCCAGCCACCGCTCGCTGCCCGCCGTCCGTGACCAGGTCGGCGGCGCGCTGGCCAGTGCCCGGCTGGATGGCTGGGAGGGCCTGGTGGACGCCCAGCGGGAGTATCTGGACGCGTTCTGGGACCACTCCGACGTGCAGGTCGAGGGCGACCCGGAGGTGCAGCAGGCGGTCCGCTTCGGCCTGTTCCACACGCTGCAGGCCGGCGCCCGGGCCGAGCAGCGCCCGATCGGCTCCAAGGGCCTCACCGGCCCGGGGTACGACGGCCACACGTTCTGGGACTCCGAGACCTTCGTGCTGCCGGCGCTGACCTACACCCAGCCCGGTGCGGCCGCCGACGTGCTGCGCTGGCGGCACTCCACGCTGGACCTGGCCCGGGAGCGCGCGCAGACCCTCGGGCTGCAGGGCGCCGCCTTCCCGTGGCGGACCATCCGCGGCCAGGAGTGCTCGGCGTACTGGCCGGCGGGCACCGCGGGCTTCCACATCGGCGCGGACATCGCGGACGCGGTGCGGCGCTACGTGCAGGCCACCGGCGACTTCGAGTTCGAGCGCGAGATCGGCCTGGAGCTGCTGGTGGAGACCGCCCGGCTGTGGCGGTCGCTGGGCCACCACGACCGGCACGGGCGCTTCCACATCGACGGCGTCACCGGCCCGGACGAGTACACCGCCGTGGTGGACGACAACATCTACACCAACCTGATGGCGCAGCAGAACATGTTCGCGGCGGCCGAGGCGGCGAAGCGTCACCCGGACGTGGCTCGCAAGCTGGGCGTGGACGACGAGGAGACGGCCTCCTGGCGGGACGCCGCGGCGTCGGTGCACATCCCGTACGACCGGGAGCTGGGCGTGCACCAGCAGTCGCAGGGCTTCACCCGGCTGCAGGAGTGGGACTTCGAGAACACTCCGCCCGAGGCGTACCCGCTGCTGTTGAACTACCCGTATTTCGACCTGTACCGCAAGCAGGTGGTCAAGCAGGCCGACCTGGTGATGGCGATGTACGTGCGCGGCGACGCGTTCACGCCGGAGGAGAAGGCGCGCAACTTCGCCTACTACGACGCGCGCACGGTCCGCGACTCGTCGCTGTCCGCCTGCATCCAGGCGGTGCTCGCGGCCGAGGTCGGCTTCCTCGAGCTGGCCCACGACTATCTGGGCGAGGCCGCCCTGATGGACCTGCACGACCTGCACCAGAACGCGCGGGACGGCGTGCACGTGGCGTCGCTGGCCGGCTCCTGGATCGCTCTCGTCGCGGGCCTGGGCGGCATGCGTGACTTCAACGGTCAGCTGTCCTTCGCGCCGCGGCTGCCCAGCCGGATCACCAAGCTGGAGTTCTCGCTGCTCTGGCGCGGTCTGCGGCTGCGGGTCACGGTCTCGGCGGGCGACGTCACGTACTCGCTGCGCAACGGGCAGGGTTCCGCACGCCTGGTGCTGCTGCACCACGGCAAGGAGATCGAGGTGACCCAGGGCAAGTCGATCACCGTGCCGATCGCGCCGGCGCCGCCGACCGGGCCCGCACCCGAGCAGCCGGCCGGCCGTGCGCCGGTCCGCCGCGCGAGCAACATCTGAGCGGAACGAGAAACCCCGGTCTCCTCGCGGAGGCCGGGGGTTCTGTTTCTCGTCTGCCGGGGCGCTTACAACATGCTGACGTGCACGTGGTCGGTGTGGGCGCTGGCGCCGCGGTAGGACTTCCAGCCCGTCGCCGGGAGCCAGATCTGCCTGAACCAGATCACATAGAGAATGCCCAGCCGGTCCGCGTTGCGGACCAGGAACGCCATCAGGTTGTTGCCGTACTGCTTCATATCCTTGTTGTGCGCGGCCGAGAATCCGCTTTTCTGCAGCGACCAGTCGCAGGCCCGGCCCTTGGGGTGCTCGAACGGTCCGCCGTTGCGATGGCAGCCGACGAAGCGATCGAACCCGGCCTTTTTCACCTCTTTGTACATGTGCAGAGTGCGCGCGGTGATGCACCCGCCAGTGGTGGGGTCGGACACGTTGCAACCCTCCGGCGAGAAGCCGCCGTCGGAGTTGCGGGGCGCGGGGGCCGCCCGGCGCGACGTGGCCGTCACGAAGCCGCCGGTCAGGCTTTCGCCACCGACCAGGGCGAGGGCCTTCTCCGCGGCCTGCTTCTGCTTCTGCATCAGGTTGAGGTTGGCCTGCTGTGCCTTGACCTCCTGGTCGAGCCGCGCCTTGTTGCGCGCCACCTCGTCGATGGCCTCGTTGAACTCGCGCAGCTTCTCGCCGTTGAGCGCGTTCATCTCCTCGAGGGACAACGCCCGGTCGAGGAAGTCACCGGAGCCGCGGCTGTTCAGCAGGAAGCCGGCGGTGGAGATGCCGCCGGTGCGGTAACGCTGCACCGCGACCTTGCCGGCCACCGGCAGCAGCGCGTCGCGCTTCGCCTCGGCCGCGCGCACCTGCACGGCGAGGTTGAGCTGCGTCTTCGTCGACTTGGCGACCGCGGCCTTGGCCTGCAGGTAGCGCCGGCCGGTGGAGTCGAGCACCTCGTTGAGGAGGGGATTGTCGTCGCCGTCGTCAGCTGTGGACGACGAGTCGCCGGGCTCGGCGCTCGCCGGGGACGCGGGAGCGACGACCGACAGGGTCACAGCGACGAGCGGTGCCAGGGCGAGGATCAGCCACCGGCGAGGGCTTGCCGTCATGCATGTTCCTTCCGTGTGGTCCACCGACCGGGTTAGCTGACGGGTTCGGGATGGAAGCGATCCCTACCGCTTTGCAGCGGATGCACCCCAGTGGAACTCGGGTCCCCGGCTCGTCTCGCGACGATTGAGTGGTGGCCCGCCGGCGCCTTGGGGGCGGCGCCTCCTGGCAATGGCCGGACGCGAGCTTACCCGACGAAAGGCCGGTCTTCAGCACTGTCGAAGTGGACAAAAGCCTTAGCTAAGAAAGGCGTCTGTGCGTAACCTCACATCAATGTGAGTCGTTGCCTTCTCTCCGTAGTGGAATCACTGAAGGTGTTTGAAATATCGCGCTCAGTGCTACGGGTGGCGAATCTGGAATTCGTCGGTATCGTTCGTTCCGGTCTCCGTTAGGTAACGGAGACCGCCGCCTAATCGTCACAGACGAGCCGGGGACCCAAATCCCAGGTAGTGGGGTGAATCCGCGTCAGCGGTAGGGATCACTTCCATCCCGAACCCGTCAGCTAACCCGGTCGGCGGCCGAGGGAAGGACGGCAATGAGGCAGAACTCTGTCCGGAGATGGTTGGCCGGCGCGCTCGCGGTGCTGGTGGCGACGGCCGGGCTGGCGGTTGTCACGGGTACGGCCGCGACGGCCGCGCCGGGCGACAACGGCGACGACGGCGAGGGCGGCAAGAAGTCGCTGATCGAGCAGGTCGAGGACGCGTCCAAGGGCTTCGTCGAGGCCAAGGAGGCGCTGGCCAAGTCCAAGAAGCGCCAGGCGCAGCTGGTCGCCCTGCTGAAGCAGGTCGAGACCCAGCTGGGCCCGCGGCAGGCCGCGCTCGACGAGATCGCGCAGCAGAGCTACCGCACCGGCCGGCTCGGGCCGATGAAGGCGGTGCTGAGCGCCGAGTCGACGGGCAGCCTGCTGGACCGCGCCGAGACGCTGGAGACCATCGCGGTCAAGCAGGACCGGGCGGTGCGTGACCTCAAGGAGTCGCGCGACACCCGGCTGCGGGCGAAGGCCGCGGTCGACCTGGAGATCGCGAACCAGCAGAAACAGCTGACCGCCATGGCCAAGCGCAAGGCCCAGGCCGAGAACGCCCTGAAGGCGGCCGGCCAGGGCCAGGACACCGGGTCACCGGGTGGCAGCAGCAGCGGCGGCAGCAAGAAGGCCAAGCCGGGCGGCAACCTGAACGGCGGCTGCACGGTGAACGACCCGACCAGCGGTGGCTGCATCACACCGCGGCTGCTGCACGCCATGAACCAGGCCAAGTCGGCCGGCTTCGACCACTACGTGCACTGCTGGCGCGAGCAGAACAGCGGCGAGCACCCGAAGGGCCGGGCGTGCGACTTCGCCGCCGACAAGGGTGGTTTCGGCGGCGACGCGACGGGCAGCAGCAGGACCTACGGCAACAACCTGGCGAACTACTTCATCGGCAACTCGGGGACGCTGGGTGTGCTGTACGTGATCTGGTACCGCCGGATCTGGCTGCCCAGCAGCGGGTGGAAGTCGTACTCGGGCGCCGGCGGCGATCCCTCCAGCGACCACACCAACCACGTGCATCTATCGGTGAAGTGACCGGCGAGGGAGTGCGAGCCTACTTACGCATGTAGGACTCGTACTCCTTCAGCACGTCCTCGGTCGGGCCGTCGGCCCGGATCACCCCGGACTCCAGCCAGATGCTGCGCTCGCAGGTCGAGCGGATGGACGCCTCGCTGTGGCTGACCAGGAAGACCGTGCCCGCCTCGGCGCGCAGCTCGCGGACCCGCTCCTCGCTGCGCCGGCGGAATTTCGCGTCGCCGGTGGCCAGCGCCTCGTCGATCAGCAGCACGTCGTGCTTCTTGGCCGCCGCGATCGCGAACCGCAGGCGAGCCGCCATGCCGGACGAGTACGTCTTCATCGGCAGCGAGCTGAAGTCACCCCGCTCGTTGATGCCGGAGAAGTCGATGATGCTCTGCGTCTTCTCCCGGACCTCGCCCGGTGACATGCCCATCGCCAGGCAGCCGAGCGCCACGTTGCGTTCGCCGGGCAGCTCGTTCATCAGCGCCGCGTTGACGCCCAGCAGCGACGGCTGCCCGGCGGCGTAGATCGAGCCGCGCTCGGCCGGCAGCAGCCCGGCGATCGCCCGCAGCAGCGTCGACTTGCCGGACCCGTTGCTGCCGACCAGCCCGACCGCCTCCCCGCGGTACGCGACGAAGCTGATCCCCTTGATCGCGTGCACCTCGCGGATCTGGGCCGACTTGGTGCGCGTGACCAGTCGCTTGAAGCTGGCCAGCGGGCTGCTGGGTCCACCGCCCGAGCCGTAGATGCGGTAGACGATGTGCGCGTCGTCCACGATGACCGTGGGCACCCGCGTGTCGGTGGGGTCCAGCACCACGGCCGGACTCGTCGGCTCAGCCACGGCCGTACCCCTTCTCTCCGCGCCAGAAGTAGACGAAGCCGACGATGAACACCACCACGGCCCAGCCCACGGCCTTCAGCCACAGCACCCCGACGGGGTCGACCAGCTTGACGTTCTCCATCAGGGCGTGCCGCATCAGCTCGATGTAGATCAGCAGCGGGTTCGACTCCACGATGGCCAGCAGCGTCGGGTGGTGCTCGAACATCTGCTCGAAGCGGGCCGGCGTGTAGAGCACCGCGGAGCCGTACATCCAGAACCGCATGAAGAACGGCACGATTTGCCGGATGTCGATGAGCTTCGAGCCGAGCCGCGCCCCGAGCGTCGCCAGGCCGAGGCTGAAGATGGCCTGGACCAGCAGGATCAGCGGCACCAGCAGCCATTGCACCGTGATCGGCTCGCCCGTGGCCAGCACGATGACGATCAGCACCGACATGGAGGCCATCATGTTGCGCAGCTCGATCAGCACGACCGAGATCGGCAATGCGGCGCGGGGGAAGTGCAGGGCGCGGATCAGGCCGAGGCCACCGGAGATGGAGCTGATCCCGGACTGGGTCACGGTCTGCGTGAAGCCGAACAGGAACACCCCGATGCACAGGTACGGGATGAAGTTCGCCACGTCCCGGCTGGTGTTGAGCAGCACCCCGAAGATCACGTAGTAGACCGCCGCGTTGAACATCGGCGTCAGGACCTGCCACAGCATGCCCAGCCGGGTCTGTCCGAGCGACGAGGTGATCTTCGCGTTCGAGTACGCCGTGATGAAGTGCCGATAGGACCAGATCTCCCGGACGTACGCCGGAAGGGTCGGCAGTGCGGCAGCAGACTGCAAGCCGTTCCGCCGGGCCAGCTCCTTGAGCGTGAGGCCGGTGCCGGAATCGGCGACCGCCGTCTGTGGCATGGGGAGGCGCTCCGATCTGCTCGGTCCCGTTGGATCTTCGGGCCTGGGGGAGTTTCGCGCTGACACGTTAGCCAGTGTCACCGACGAAACGCCAGCGTATCGACGTGAGGTCGACGTTAGCCGACCTAACGGCGGAACGCAACCGTTACGACGTAGCGCTATAGTCACTGCGTGGCAGCAACCAAGCGCGCACCCGCCGGGGCCGCAGTCCTGCGCGGGGACATCACTGTGGCGATCCGCAACGCGGTGATGCACGAGCTCGCCGAGGTAGGGTACGGCCGCCTGTCCATCGAGGCAGTGGCCCGTCGTGCGGGTGTGGGCAAGACCGCAATCTACCGCCGTTGGAGCAACAAACTCGAGATGGTCCTCGAGATCGTGTCGGATGTCGCCGGCCGCTCGGTGCCGTTGCCGGACACGGGCAGCTTCTCCGGCGATCTCCAGCTGCTCATGATGATCGTGAGCAAGGCCCTGCAGCACCGGATCGCGTCGCAGATCATCCCCGATCTGATGGCCGAGGCCTCCCGCAACCCGCAGATCGCGGCCACCCTCGAGAAGGCCCTGCGGACCCACCAGCTCGCCGTCGGCGACAAGCTGGTCGGGCAGGCGGTGGCGCGCGGCGAGC
>NZ_JBFAZH010000014.1:0-24865 GCF_040681735.1 Actinoplanes sp. NPDC051633
GACCGACCGGTGACTGTAGAGGACGCCCTTGGGGTTGCCCGTCGTACCGGAGGTGTAGCACAGCGACGCGGCGAGGTTCTCGTCCCGGATCGTCGTCTCGAACGGCTCGTCGGCCTGCTCGCTCAGCAGGTCCTCGTAGTCGAAGATGCGCGGGTCGTCGGGCAGCGGCATGTCCCCGCCGTCGTCCATCACGACCACGTACCGGACCGCACGGAACGACGGGACCAGCGGCCAGACCACCGGCAGGATCGTCCGGTCGACGAACAGGACGTCATCGGCGGCGTCGTTGACGATGAACGTGATCTGGTCGCGGTGGAGCCGGTGGTTGACGGTGTGCAGGATCCGGCCGGAGCTCGGGATGCCGAGATAGAGCTCGACGTGCCGCTGGCTGTTGCGGGCGAAGGTCCCGACGCACGCGCCCTCGGGCACGCCGAGGGCGGTCAGGGCGCGCGCCAGCTTGCGGACCCGCGGCGTCACCTCGCGCCACGTGGCCACGCTGTCGGTGGCGCCGCCGGTGATGATGCGCTTGTGCGTGAAGTTGTTCTCGACCCGTTTCAGCAGGGTCGGGATGGTGAGCAGGCGGTCCTGCATCAGGCCGCGCATCACGACCGGTCCGGCTCGACGTCGACGGCCTCGATCCGGCCGGCCCGGACGGTGGTCTCGGAGGGCTGCCAGCTGTTCGAGGTGAGCAGGAAGAGCGTCGTGGAGTCCGGACCGCCCAGCACGCAGTCGGTGGCGCATCGCCCGCCGGCGTCGATCGTCCGGGTGAACCGGCCGCCCGCCTCGACCCGCAGGAACTGCGACGTCGTGATGGACGAGACCCACACCCGGCCGGCCGGGTCGACGCAGATCCCGTCCGGTGTGGATCCGGGCGGCAGATCGGCCCAGATCCGTTTGCCGGTCAGGTCCCCGTTGTCGGCGATGTCGAAGGCGGTGAGCCGGGCCGCCCAGGTCTCGGCGACCACCAGCGTAGTGGTGCCGGGCAGGACGACCATGCCGTTGGGGAAGACCATGTCCTTCTCGACCAGGGCCGGCCGGCCGTCGGCGTCGATGCGGAAGATCGGGCCCGGCCGGAGCGGAGCGTCCGCGTACAGGTCGTAGCCGAAGCCGCCGACGAAGGTCCGGCCCGTCCGGTCGGTGACGAGGTCGTTGATCGGCGCGTCGGTCATGCCCGACAGGTCCGCGTGGACGCTCAGGCGGCCCCGCGCGTCCACCCGCCGCACCTTGCGATCGGTCATGCAGCTCACCAGCAGTGAGTCGTCGGGCAGCCAGCCCAGACCCGACGGCTGGTCGTCGACGACGGCGACCTCCTCCAGCGTCCGGGTGGCGGGGTTGGCCCGGAACACCTGCCCGGTGTGCATGTCGGAGAACCACAACCGGTCGCGGTGCCACCGGGCGCCCTCGGGGAACCGGAGATCGGAGAAGAGCAGGGACAGCTCGGACATGACGCGCTCCTCAGATCTGGCCGCTCGGCTGAGCGCCCGCGGGCGATGGTTGTGCGGTCCCGCGCCGGAAGCGGGTTCGCTGCCGGATCAGCGCGCTGTGCAGATCCGGGGCGTCGATGACGACGATGACGCCGAGAAGTCCCGCGAAGAACAGCTGCGAGACGTACGACGGGAGGGCCGCGACCGTGACGATCTCGGCCAGCAGCGCGACCGCCATGATGCCGCCGAGCAGGCCGAGCGGCGTGCCCCGGCCCCCGGCCAGCGAGACCCCGCCGAGCAGCGCCGCGGCGGCGGCCACGATGAGCGGCTGCACGCCCGGGTCGGGGTTGGCCGATCCCAGGCTGAAGCTCAGCAGCGAGCCGCCGAGCCCGGACAGGATGCCGGACACCACGAACGTGCCCACCAGCAGACGGCCGACGCGGACCCCGGCGACCCGGCTCGCGCGCCGGTCCCCGCCGATCGCCCGCAGCTCATGACCCCACCGGGTGAACGCCAGCAGCACCGCGGCGAGCACGAAGAACGCCAGGGTGAGCAGGCTGCGCGGGGAGAAGTAGGCGAGGACCGTCTGGTCGACCCAGAGGGTCACCTCGGGGTTGGAGTACGTCTTCGTGAGTCCGCCGGACAGCGCGCTGGTGAGCCCGAGCAGGGTGATGTAGGTGGCCAGCGTGACCGGCATCGACGGCAGGCCGAGCCCAGCGATCAGGACACCGTGCACCAGGCCGATGACGGCTCCGGCGGCCACCGCGGCGAGCAGGCCGTACGCGAAGTGCTCCTGGCCGGCCTGCACCGTCAGCATCCCGCCGAGGGCGTAGGTGCCGACCACCGACAGGTCGAACTCGCCGGCGATCATGGTCAGTCCCAGGGCGAGGGCGAGCAGGCCGAGCCGCGCGAAGATCTGGAACGTGTTGTAGACGTCGAAGGCGGCGACGGCCTCGCCGGTGTACACCGGCAGCAACACGAACGCCGTGCCGGTGACACCCACGGCCACCAGCGGCAGCAGCCCTTCGGGCCGGCGGAGCGATCGGAGCGTCATCCGCGGTCACCCTTCGTCCGCAGGTGCACGAGGACGACGACGAACAGGACGATGAGCCCCTTGACCATGATCTGCACTCCGGTCGAGTAGCCGCGCAGCAGCAGGACGTCCGACACGGCCGCGATGAGCACCGCGCCGGCGAAGGTGCGCAGCGCCGAGCCGCGGCCGCCCGAGATCGGCGTGCCCCCGGCCAGCACCGCGGCGATGGCGTCGAAGGTGAGGGTGCCGCCCAGGTTCACGTTGGCCGACGTGTTGAAGGCGGCGGTGAACGCGGCGGTCACGGCGAACAGCGCGCCGGCCCCGATCCACGCCACCGTGACCGTGCGCCCGACCGGCAGGCCGGCCGACCGGGCGGCGCGGCGGTTCTCGCCGATCAGGTAGAGCGAGCGCCCGAAGGCCGTCCGGCGCAACGTCCACTCGACGACCAGGGTCAGCACGATCAGCACGTGGACGCTGAGCGCCACCCCGCCCGGCGTTGCGTTCAGGAGGTCGTACCCGGTGCCCGACGGGGACACCGTCGTCCCCCCGCTGAGGCCGATGGCCAGACCGGAGATGGCGAAGCTGGCCGCGATGGACAGCACCACGGGGTTTGCGGCGGCGTAGCCGACCACGGCGCCCTGGAAGCCGGTGATCAGCGCCCCGCACGCCACCGCGATGACGAACGCCGGCAGCAGGCCGAGGGACTGGGCGGCCAGGAACACCATGCCGACCGCGGCGACCGTCGGCGAGATGGCCAGCGAGACCGCCGACCCGCCGATCGTGATCAGCGTGAGCCCGAGCGCCGCGATGCCGACCAGACCGGCCGAGGTGAGGATCGCCTTGGCGTTCGCGATCGTGACGAACCGGTCGGTGGACAGGGCCACGGCGATCGCGGCCAGCACGGCGAGCACCACCAGCGCGGTGACGGCGACGTCGGCCCGGGACCGCCGGCGTTCCGGCGCGGGGGCGGCCGTCGCGGGACGGGTGGGCGCGGACACGGCGTTCACCCGTTCCCTCCGCCGTGTGTCATCTCGCGCAGCAGGACCGCGCCGGCCACGTCGCCGTCGTGCCGGTGCACCGCGACGCCCTTGTGCATCGTGACCACGACGTCGGCGAGGTCCAGCAGCTCCTCGAGGTCGGTCGAGCTGAACAGCACCGTCATGCCGTCCGCGGCCGCACTGCGCAGCAGCGCGTGGATCGCCGCCCGCCCGCCGACGTCGACGCCGCGCGTCGGCTCGTCGAGCACGAGCACGCGTACGTCGTCGCGGCCGAGGCAGCGCCCGACGAAGACCTTCTGCTGGTTGCCGCCGCTCAGCAAGCTCACCCGGTGACCGGCCCGCTCGCCACCCAGACCGCACAGGGTGATCAAGGCGGCCAGCGTCGCGCCCCACCGCCGGCGATCGAGGACGCCGAGCCGGGCCACGTGCGGCAGGCGGGTGGCGAGCAGGTTCCAGCCGACCGGCTTGCCGAGGAACAGTCCCTCGGACTTGCGGTCGTTGGAGACGAACGCGATGCCGGCCTGGACCGCGGCGATCGGATGGCCCGGGCGCACCGTGGTCCCGTTGACGGTCACGTCGCCGGCGGCCGCGGGAACCAGTCCGGCGATCGCGCGCAGCACGTCCGAGGCGCCCGACCCGAGCTGCCCGGCCACCGCGTACACCCGGCCCGCCTGCAGCGCGATGGTGAAGTTCTCGACCCGCCCGGGCACCGACAGCCCGGCGACGGCCAGCACCGCGGCGCCGTCGCCGGCCGCGCGGCCCGGTCGCTTGTCCGGCCGGTCGGGCGCCTCGCCGAGCATCTGGACGATCAGCGAGTCGACGGTCAGGTCCGCGGCCGGCGTCGTCGCCACCACGGCGCCGTCCCGCATCACGGTGACCCGGGTGCACAGGGCGAGGACCTCGCCGAGGCGGTGGGAGACGAAGAGGACGGCGCGGCCGGACGCCGCCACGGTGCGAACGGCGGCGTACACGTACTCGCTCTCCACGTCGCTGAGCGTGGCCGTTGGCTCGTCGAGGATCACCAGCCGGGCGTCCTGCCCGAGCGCCCGGGCGATCTCGACCAGCTGCCGCTCGCCCATGCTCAGCTGGGCCAGCGGCTGGTCGAGCCCGACATGGCGTAGGCCGACGTTGTCGAGCAGCGCCCGGAACCGGCGGCCGGACGCGCGCCGCCGGTTGATCCAGCTGGTGCGGAGGTCGCCCAGCAGCAGGTTCTCCCGCACGGTGAGCGACGGCACGACGCTCAGCTCCTGATCGACCAGGGCGATCCCGCTGCGCTGCGCCGCCTGCCGGCTGCCGAGGTCGAGCGCCTCGCCACCGATGCGGATGGCGCCCTCGTCCGGCGCCTCCTGCCCGGACAGCAGCTTGACGACCGTGCTCTTGCCGGCGCCGTTGTGCCCGCACAACGCGTGGATCTCGCCGGGGGCGATGCCGAAGGACGCGTCCCGGACCGCCCGGGTGCGGCCGAAGCTCTTGCTCAGGCCGTCCACCCGGACCAGTTCGTCGCCGCGGCTCATGCCTTGCTGCACTGTTCCGCGTACTGCGCGACGTTCTTGGCGGTCACCCGCTCTTCCTTGACCAGGTCCTTGGCCGGCGGTTTCTGCCCGCTGAAGTACCGCACGACGTACTCGGCGGTCTGCTCGGCGATCGTGCCCGGATCCTCCGTGGCGGTGCCGTAGAGGGTGCCGCCCTTGATCGCGTCGATGCCGGCCTTGAAGCAGTTGCTGCCGGTGACGATCACGCCGTCCTTGCCCGCCACCGCGCACCCGGCCTGCTTGGCCGCCGCGATGATCGGCAGCGCCTGGTAGTCGGCCATGCCGTAGGCGCCCTGGATGCCGGAGCAGCCGTACTTGGCGAACAACTGCGTGGCGATCTTGCTGGAGAGCGTGGGGTCCCAGTTGCCGTCCTGGACCTCCACGACCTTGAACTGCGGCGTCTTGGCCAGCTCGGCCTCGAAGCCCTTCATCCGGTCCTGGGAGGCGAAGCCCGACTTGGTGCCGGTGATCGCGATGATGTTGCCCGAGTCCTTGCCCTGCGCGGTCAGACCCTCGATCAGGTTCTGCGCCGCCGCGGTGCCGAGCGCCTCGCTGTCGGACAGCACCTGCATGACGTCGCCCTCGACCGACGGGTCGGGCCGGCCGTCGAAGACCAGGACGGGTATGTCCGCCTGTTTGGCCTTCTTGATCGGCACGATCATCGACGAGGTGTCCAGCAGGGCGGCGACGATCAGGTCTGGCTTGTTCGAGATGGCCTGGTTGAAGTTGGTCACCGCGGTGCCCGGATCCATCGTCGTCAGGTCCACCACCTTGGCGCCGCCGGCTTCGAGCTTCCCGATGAACACGGTGTTGAAGTAGGCGCCCCAGGGGTTGTCCTTGCCGTAGCCGACGAAGTCGATCGTCTTGCCCTTGAGGCCGCCGCCGGCGCCGGCCGCGGCGTCGACCCCGTTGCCGCCGGAGTCGGAAGAGCCGTTGCACGCGGCGGCGGCGAGTGCCATGCCCACCATGACCGCGGTGAGTCTGATCGGGGACGCGGAACGGAGATTGATCATGCGACGCTCCTCTATCGGCACAGCTTGTGACTTCAATCACAGACTTGCTGTGCCGAACTCTAGGTGCGCCGGAGGCCGCTCGTGAGAGATGATCATCCCACTGTTGTGCCTGGTCCTGTGTGGCGAACCTCCACTGCCGGAGAAGGCCGGAGGAGGCCGGAGTGACGGATCACACGACGCCGTTGCGCACGTCGAGCCCGGATCTGACGTCCTACCGCCGTCGCCGGGAGCGCGAGCTCAGCTCCCTCTACGCCACCGCCCGCGCGCTGACCGCCCTGGGCGAACTGGACGCCGTGCTCGACTCGATCGTGCGCGCGGCCCACGAGCTGATCGGCACCGACTTCACCTATCTCTCGCTGCTGTCGCCCGACGGCGAACTGACCCTGAAAGCGTCCCAGGGCACCATCTCGCCGACCTTCAACGAGGCTCGGGTGCCGTCCGGGACCGGCGTCGGCGGGCGGGTGATCGCCACCGGGGCGCCGGCCTGGGTGAGCAACTACCTCCAGACGCGGGACGTGCCGCACGACCGGACGTTCGACGATCTGGTCGTCCCCGAGGGCATGGTCGCCCTGCTCGGCGTGCCGCTGCTCGTCGGCGAGGAGGTGATCGGCGTACTGTTCGCGGCCGACCGCACCGAGCGGCCCTTCGAGAACGACGAGGTGGCGCTGCTCAGCGCGTTCGCCGACCACGCGGCCATCGCGCTCAACAACGCGCGGCTCTACGACGCGAGCCGGTCGGCGCTCAAGCAACTGCAGAGCGCGTATCTCACCATCGAGCGCCAGGTCGCCATGATGGAACGGGCCCAGTCCGTCCACGAGTCCCTGACCCGCGTGGTGCTGAAGGGCGGTGGCGCCGACGAGATCGCCCGCCTGCTGGTCGAGAACCTGCGGGGCGCGGTCACCGTCTTCGACCGGGCCGGTGCGGTCATCGCCAAGTGCTCGATCGATCCTGCCATCGTCCAGCCGGCCGAGCGCTCGTCACCGGACACAGTGGAGCAGGCGCGCCAGTCCGGGCGGTGGGCGACCACCACCGACGGCAGCGGCCTGTGGCACAGCGCGGCCGCCATCCAGGCCGGCGACACCCCTCTCGGCGCGCTGCTGCTGACCCGCACCGAGGAGCCGACCCCGGTGGACATCCGCACCCTGGAACGCGCCGCTCAGATCATGGGCCTGCTCATCCTCAAGGAGACCGCGGTCGCCGAGGCGGAGGAACGGGTCCGCGGCGAGCTGCTCACCGAGCTGCTGGTCTCCGCCCCGCCGGTGGACTCCGCCCAGCGGGCCCGGGCGCATGCCCGGGGCGTCGACATCGCGGCGCTGAACGCCGTCGTCGTCGCAAAGTCGGACACCATACCCGCCACCGAGGTCGGTCGCCGGCTGCACGCGATGTCGGCCGAGTGGAACGGGCTGGCCGGCGAGCACCTGGGCCGCGCCGCCCTGCTCGCCGCGGCTCCGGATCCGCCGGCGCTCGCGCAGACCGTGCACGCCCGCCTCCGGCACGAGCTCGGCGGGCCGGTCCGGGTCGTCGTCGAGACGGTCACGGACGAGGACTGGGGGCGGGCCTTCGAGGTCGCCGGCAAGTGCTGCGATCTGATGCGCGGCCTGGGTGTGACCGACCGGGGGTCGACGGCCGAGCCGTACGCGATGTTCGCCCTGCTCTTCGACGCCGACCGCACGCAGGACCTGGACCGGTTCCTGGCCGACACGCTGGCGCCGCTCATCGCCTACGACACCCGCCGGTCGACGCAGCTCGTGCCGACCCTGACGACGTACTTCGGCCACTCCGGCAACCTGGCGCGGACAGCGGCGGCGCTGCACGTCCACATCAACACGCTGCTCAGGCGACTGGACCGGGTGGACAGCATCCTGGGCGACTGGCGCGCGCCCGACCGGTCGCTGCAACTGCAGGTCGCGCTCCGGCTGCACGGCCTGCGGGCGCAGATCGACCGGGCGTGACCCGCGTCCCCGGCCGAGCCGCGGCCCGGCCCGGTGTCACGGCTCGACTGGCTGCCGGAGCGGGACGACCACGGGCTCGACGTCGGTGGTGGTGAGCGGCGACGGGTCACTGGCCGAGACCGCGAACTGCGTGCGGTACAACTCCGCATACAGCCCACCGGCCGCGATCAGCTCGGTGTGCCGGCCGCGCTCGACGATGTGGCCGTCGTCCATCACCAGGATCAGGTCGGCGTCGCGCACCGTGCTCAGCCGGTGGGCGATCACCAGGGCCGTACGCCCCTCGAGAGCCACCGCCAGCGCACGCTGCACCGCCGCCTCCGACTCGCTGTCGAGGTGGGCCGTCGCCTCGTCGAGGATGACGATCGACGGGCGCTTGAGCAGCAGCCGCGCGATGGCGATCCGCTGTTTCTCCCCGCCCGAGAAGCGATAACCCCGCTCGCCGACCACGGTGTCCAGCCCGTCGGGCAGCCGGCGCACCAGATCCTCGACCTGGGCCCCGCGCAACGCCGCCCACATGTCGTCCTCGCCGGCCTGCGGCGCGGCGTACTGCAGGTTTTCCCGGATCGTCTCGTGGAAGAGGTGTGAGTCCTGCGTGACCACGCCGATCGTGTCGCGCAACGAGCTGAGCGTGGCATCGCGGACGTCCACCCCGCCGACCAGCACGGCGCCCTCGGCCGCGTCGTAGACGCGCGAGGCCAGCAGCGAGGTGGTCGACTTGCCGGCGCCGGACGGCCCGACCAGCGCCACCATCATCCCCGGCTCGACCGCGAAGTCGACGCCCTGCAGCACCGGATCGTTCTCCCGCCGATCCAGCGCGGCGACATCCTCCAGCGTGGCCAGCGAGACCTCGTCGGCACTCGGATAGCGGAAGTGCACGTCACGGAACTCGAGCCGCCCGGCGCCGGCCGGGACGTCGACCGCATCCGGCTTCTCCTCGATGCCGGGCCGCAGGTCGAGAACCTCGAAGACCCGGTCGAAGGACACCAGCGCGCTCATCACGTCGACGCGCACGTTGCTGAGTGCGGTCAGCGGGCCGTAGAGGCGGGTGAGCAGCAGGGCGAGGGTGACGACGGTGCCGGCGGTGACGCTGCCGGTGACCGCGAGCCAGCCGCCCAGGCCATAGGTGAGCGCCTGCGCCAGCGAGGCGACCAGCAGCATGGCGACGAAGAAGGTGCGTGAATACATCGCCTGCTGGACGCCGATGTCGCGGACCCGGGCCGCCCGCGCGCCGAACCGGTCGGCCTCGACCTCGGGCCGGCCGAACAGCTTCACCAGCAGCGCGCCGGAGACGTTGAAGCGCTCGGTCATGGTCGCGTTCATCTTCGCGTCCAGGTTGTACGACTCCCGGGTGATCTCCGCCAGCCGCTTGCCGACCCGCCGGGCCGGGATGATGAACAACGGCAGCAGCACCAGCGACAACACGGTGATCTGCCAGGACAGGCTGAACATCACGGCCGCGGTGAGCACGAGCTGGATGACGTTGCTGACCACGCCGGACAGCGTCGAGGTGAACGCGCGCTGGGCGCCGGTGACGTCGTTGTTGAGACGGCTGACCAGGGCGCCGGTCTGCGTGCGGGTGAAGAACTGCAGCGGCATGCGCTGCACGTGGTCGTACACCTTGGTGCGCAGGTCGAGGATGATGCCCTCGCCGATGCGTGCCGAATACCACCTCTGCGCCAGCGACAGGAACGCGTCGACGACCGCCAGACCGGCGATCAGCAGCGCGAGCCGCACCACCAGCGAGGCAGCATCGGAGCCACCGCCGGTGATCGCGTTGATCACGTGGCCGGCCAGGACCGGGGTCGCGACCCCGATGCCGGCCGACAGCACGACGGTGACGAGGAACACCGAGATGTCCCGGCGATAGGGCCGGGCATACCGCATGATGCGCCGCGTGGTGCCGGGCGCCACGCGATGCTCCCGGATCTCGTCGGCCTTGCCCAGCGACCGCAGCATCATCCAGCTGGACATGCTCATGACAGCTCACCTCCCGGCGTCGGAGACGAGTCTCCCCGCCGGGTACGACAACTTTGCGCGGTGAGCGGTCTATTCCGACGCGAACAGGTCGGCGATCCGGCGGGTCTGCGCCTCCCGCTCGGCCCGGTCCTGCTCGGCGTACGTGCGTGAGCCGGCGCCGGCGATCAGTGCCTTGATCTCGGACACCGCGCCGCGGTCCGCGGCGAGCACCGCCGCGGCCAGATCGGTGACCGCGGCGTCCAGGTCGCCCCGCGGCACGACGGCGGTGGCCAGGCCGATCCGGTCGGCCTCCTGCGCGTCCAGCCGACGACCGGTGAGGCAGATCTCCAGTGCCCGGGACGGGCCGACGAGCTCGGTCAGGCGCTTGGTGCCGCCCAGGTCCGGGACCAGACCGAGGCTCACCTCGCCCATGCAGAACCGCGCGTCGTCGGCCAGCACCCGCATGTCACAGTTCAGTGCGAGTTGAAATCCCGCGCCGATGGCATGGCCTTGCACGGCGGCGATCGTCACCAACGAAGGCTCACGCAACCAGTTGAAGGCCGCTTGGAAGCCGGCAATCCGTTCCGCGCACTCATCCGCCGACAAGCGCGCCAGATCGGCGAGTGAAGAATCGCCCTCGGCACGCGCAACCGACAGATCGAGGCCCGCAGAAAATGCGCGTCCCTCGCCCCGGACAATGACGACTCGCACGTCCCCGGATAATTTCCGGGAAATGTTACCGAGCTCGGCCCACATCGCCGGAGTCTGCGCATTGAGCACCTCGGGCCGCGCCAGTGTCACGGTCGCCGTGTGGCCCTGTTGTTCGTAGCGGATGCCGGGGTCAAAGCTGCTGGTCGTCACGCCTTCTTGCGGCGGCGGGCACCGCCCCGCTGACGCAGCTGAACACCCGACTCGGTCAGAACTCGATGCACGAAACCGTACGACCGACCGGTCGATGCGGCCAGCGCGCGAATGCTCTCTCCAGAGGTGTAACGCTTCACCAGGTCCTTGGCGAGCGTCTGCCGCTCGCTGCCGACGATTCGACGGCCCTTCTCAGTGCTGGTGGCTGTGCCGGTGGCTGCCATGCTGATTCCTCACGTCCCCGACTGTGCGGTTCGATCTGGTCCCACCTATTAGAACCCCTCGGACGATCATGCGCTAGGTATCCGACGCCGGACAGTATGCCCAATCATCACTGTCAGGAACT
This sequence comes from Actinoplanes sp. NPDC051633, assembly GCF_040681735.1. Taxonomy (NCBI): domain Bacteria; kingdom Bacillati; phylum Actinomycetota; class Actinomycetes; order Micromonosporales; family Micromonosporaceae; genus Actinoplanes; species Actinoplanes sp. NPDC051633. The sequence continues at coordinate 11,116 of NZ_JBFAZH010000014.1, forward strand.
TGACGGCGGGCACCCACATCAATGTCAGACTCTTTGCGGTTCCGCAGTTCTGCAGGGAAATGACGTCACGGTTCCTGGATGCACATTGCCGCCGCCGCTCCACCAAGACCCACGATCACCAGCGCAAACGTCGACCTTGGACAACGCCTCCCGACGTCACCTTCCGTCGATGACTCGCTCACTTTGGGACATGATCGGATGACCGTTCGGGCATGCATATCGGCGCAGAAGCCTCCGCACCGGCCGATGTGCCAATGTCGATCGCGACCGCTGTCGGTCAGATGGCGCACACACTGTGCGACCGCCGGTTGACAAATCGACGACGACGGAATCCATCACCAATGCGGACAGATCACGCCAGTTCCACCAGCTCGAGCAGGTCGTCGCTCCACGCGTCCTCGTCGCCGTCCGGCAGCAGGATCGCCCGATCGGGCTTGAGGGCCTGCACAGCGCCCGGATCGTGGGTCACCAGCACGATGGCGCCGGGGTAGTTCGCGATCGCGTCGAGCACCTGCTCCCGGCTGACCGGGTCGAGGTTGTTCGTCGGTTCGTCGAGCAGCAGGACGTTCGCCCCTGAGCAGACCAGCGTGGCCAGGGCCAGACGGGTCTTCTCGCCACCGGAGAGCACGCCGGCGGGCTTGTCGACGTCGTCGCCGGAGAAGAGGAACGCTCCGAGGATCTTCCGCAGGTCGGTGTCGGTCTGATCGGACGCCGCGCTGCGCATGTGCTCGAGGACCGTACGGTCCACGTCGAGGGTCTCGTGCTCCTGCGCGTAGTAGCCCAGCCGCAGCCCGTGGCCGGGGCGCACCTCGCCGGTGTCCGACTCGAGGATCCCGCCGAGGATCCGCAGCAGGGTGGTCTTGCCGGCGCCGTTCAGGCCCAGGATGGCCACCCGGGAGCCGCGGTCGACGGCCACGCTGACATCGGTGAAGATCTCCAGCGACCCGTACGACTTGGACAGCTCGGTGGCGGTCAGTGGGGTCTTGCCGCAGGGCGCCGGTTGCGGGAAGCGGACCTTGGCGACCCGGTCGTTGGTCCGTACCTCCTCCAGACCGCTGAGCAACCGCTCGGCGCGCCGGGCCATGTTCTGCGCGGCCACCGTCTTGGTGGCCTTCGCCCGCATCTTGTCGGCCTGCGCCATCAGGGCGCCGGCTTTCTTCTCGGCGTTGGCCCGCTCGCGGCGGCGGCGGCGCTCGTCGGTCTCGCGCTGCTCGAGGTAGACCTTCCAGCCCACGTTGTAGACGTCGACCACCGAGCGGTTGGCGTCGAGATACCACACCTTGTTCACGGCGGCCTCGAGCAGCGACACGTCGTGGCTGATCACCACGAGGCCGCCCTTGTGCTGGGCCATGTAGCTGCGCAGCCAGGTGATCGAGTCGGCGTCGAGGTGGTTGGTCGGCTCGTCGAGCAGCAGGATGCCCTTGCCGCCCTCGGCCGCGTCGCGGAAGAGGATGCGGGCCAGCTCGATGCGGCGCCGCTGACCGCCGGAGAGGGTGCCGATGGTCTGTGCGAGCACGCGGTCGGGCAGACCGAGGTTCGCGCAGATCCGGGCGGCCTCAGCCTCGGCCGCGTATCCGCCCAGGCTGGCGAACTGGTCCTCGAGGGCGCCGTACCGGCGGACGAGCTTGTCGTCCGCGCTCTCCTCCAGCTGCACCTCGAGCTTCTGCATCTCGGTGAGCAGCGTGTCCAGGCCGCGGGCGGAGAGCACCCGGTCGCGGGCGGTCACGTTCAGGTCTCCCGTACGCGGATCCTGCGGCAGATAGCCCACCTCGCTGCGGCGATCCACCTCGCCGGCGAACGGCAGGCCCTCGCCGGCCAGCACCTTCAGGGTCGTCGTCTTGCCGGCGCCGTTGCGGCCGACCAGGCCGATCCGGTCGCCGGGCTGCACGCGCAGCGTGGTCGGGCTGAGCAGGATGCGGGCACCCGCGCGGAGTTCCAGGCCGGTGGCGGTGATCATAGATAACTCTCGCTCTCGAAAATCCAGGCTGATCATGGGCACACGAAAGCGCCGGCCGTCAGAGAATCGGTCGGCGCCGGGGCGGTCAGCCTTGGCAGAGCTTCACGACCGCTAGTCTACCCGGCGGCTCGAGACACCCCGCACTCGATTAATCGGCAAGATCAACGGGTACGTCCCGACCACCTGCCACGTGGGCGAGTGAGGATGAGATGGAACTCAACGAGAACGCTCGGGTCGACACCAGTCAGATCGACGACCGGCGTGGGTCCGGCGGCGGTGGTGGCGGCGGGATCGGCGGCCTGCCCATCGGCGGCGGCGGGATCACCGGCATCATCATCACCGTCCTGCTCGCGGTGGTCGGCGGATATTTCGGCATCAACCAGGCCGGCGGCACGGGCAGCGCACCCCAGGCCGGTGACAACACCTCGCTGAGCCAGGAGTGCTCGGCCGAGAACGCGGTCCAGCAGCTCGACTGCCGCAACGTCCTCTACGTCAACTCGATCCAGGACTACTGGACGGACGCGATGCAGACGGCCTTCGGCGACCCGTACAAGCCGGCCACGACCGTGCTGTTCTCCCAGCGGGTGTCGACCGGGTGCGGCGCCGCGGACTCCGGCGTCGGCCCGTTCTACTGCCCCGCCGACGACCGCGTCTACATCGACCTCACCTTCTACCGGCAGCTCGCCGACCAGCTCGGCGCGCCCGGCGAGTTCGCCCAGCCCTACGTCCTCGCCCACGAGTACGGCCATCACATCCAGGACCTGACCGGCACCGAGGCGAACATGCGCCGCCAGCAGCAGCGCGACCCGGGCCAGGCCAACGTGCTGTCGGTGAAGCTCGAGCTGCAGGCCGACTGCTATGCCGGCGTGTGGGCCAAGAACGCCACCGGCACCGACGACGGCAGCGGCCAGAAGATCTTCACCAGCATCACCGACCAGGACATCCAGGAGGGCCTGGACACCGCGGCGAAGATCGGTGACGACGCGCTCCAGCGGCGCAGCGGCGGCACGGTCAACCCGGCAGAGTTCACGCACGGCACCTCCGCGCAACGCCAGCAGTGGTTCCGCGCCGGTCACGAGTCGGGCGACCCGAAGTCCTGCGACACCTTCAAGGCGGGCGCGGTCTCCTAGGCTTCACCCATGGCGGATGTGATCGACGATCTCGAGGCCGAGCACGACGCGTTCGAGGCGCTGCTCGATGAGCTGTCCCCGGACGACTGGTCGGCGCCGTCGGCGGCGGCCGGCTGGACGGTGACGGACGTGGTGCTGCACCTGGCGCAGACCGAGGAGGCGATCCCGGCCGCGCTCGCCGGCGAGATCAGCGGCGTCGAGTGGCGACGCTTCGGCGACGACGTGGACACCGCGATGGACGCGATGGTGCGGTCCGAGGCCGCGACGCCGGCCGACATCTTCGAGCGCTGGCGGTCCGCCCGCCAGGCGTCGGTCCGCGCCCTGCGCGCCGCCGATCCGGGTCGCCGGGTGCAGTGGGTCGCGTCGACCCTGAAGCCGCGGTCGCTGGCCACGACCCGGCTGGCCGAGCACTGGGCGCACGCGCTGGATATCGCCGTGCCGCTCGAGCTGGCCTACCCCGATACGGGGCGTCTGCGGCACGTCGCCTGGCTCGGCGTCAGCACCTTGCCGTACGCGTTCGGTCTGGAAGGTCGGCCGGCGCCGGCGCTGTTCTGCGACCTGACGGCGCCCGACGGCTCGTCCTGGCAGTTCGGCGACCCGTCCGCGCCGTCCTCCATCACCGGCGACGCGGCCGCGTTCTGCCGCGTCGGCGCCCAGCGCCTCGACCCGGCCGCGTCCGGCCTGCGGACCGAGGGCCCGGACGGCGAGATCGCCCTGCGGCTTCTGCGGAACTACGCCTCGACCTGAGGGTCCTTGACCAGCACGCGGACGGCCCGGGCGGCGGCGATCGCCTCCACCAGGACGGCGTGCCGCGGCTCCGGGACGTCGAGGAAGCGGTCGGCCCGCAGGTCCGCGAGGGGTTTCAGGTCACGGGCGGCGAGGATCGCGTCCACCGCGGCCCGGTCGCCGCCGGTGATCAGCGCCGCGATCTCGCGTACCCGGGGAAGAAGGATGCGCCCCGCGACGGCCGCGCCGTCGGCAGTGGCCGCCTTGGCCTGGTTGTCCCGGCGGCGCGCGAAGCGCTGCTGCGACCAGCCGCCCGCCGCCGTCCGTCCCTGCACGTAGTGGGTGTCGACCTTGGAGGCGATCAGGCCGGTCCCGGCGGCGACACCGGCCGCGACCGCGCCCTTGCGGGCGAGCAGGAGGCCGAGGGTACGAGGCTTCGTCGCGGTCAGGAGCAACTCGGCGAGCTCCTGCACGTCACCGCCGCCCGGCTGAGGCTCGAACTCGGCCCGCGCTCCGTCGGCGGCGGTCACGGTCAACCCGTCGGCGGTGTACGAGCCGTGCCGCTTCGCGAAGTTCTCCAGCCACCGCGGCAGCCGCTCCGGCGCGACGTCCACCCAACGCCCGCCGCCTGCCGCCTGCCGTCCGCCCATGCCCCTATCGTGTCAGCATGTTCAGCGAGCAGGTCTTCGAGAGGCTGAAACCGGCATTCGAGGCCGCGCGCGACCCGGAGCGGGCCGCCGGACAGCAGGCCTACATGCGCGACCAGTTCCCCTACCTGGGCTTGACGCTGCCGGTCGTGCGCAAGGTGTCCCGCGACGTGCTGCGCGGGCTGCCACGCCCGGCGGACGACGACCTGCGCGAGGTCGCGCTGCGCTGCTGGGACCTGCCCGAGCGCGAATGGCAGTACTTCGCGTGCGAGCTGCTGCGGGCCAAGCCGCCGGCCGGGCCGGACTTCCTGGCGACGCTGCGGCAGCTGATCACGACGAAATCCTGGTGGGACACGGTGGATCCGCTGGCCACGCGGGTGACGGGCGACCTGGTACGCGAGCATCCGGCGCTTGCGCACGACATGGACGCCTGGTCGGCGGAGGAGAACATGTGGCTGGTCCGCACGGCGATCCTGCACCAGCTGCACTGGGGCGCCGAGACCGACACCCGCCGGCTGTTCTCGTACTGCGCGAACCAGGCGTCCCACCGGGACTTCTTCGTCCGCAAGGCGATCGGGTGGGCGCTGCGGCACTACGCCCGCACCGACCCGTCGGCGGTGCGGGCATACGTCGACGCTCACCGTGACGTGCTGTCCGGCCTCTCGATCCGAGAGGCGACGAAACACCTCTAACCCAAGATCATCCGCACGGCCAGGGCGGCGATCACGACGCTCGAGGTGAGGGCCGTGATCAGGCGGCCGCGGTCGCCGGTCAGGAGGCGACCGACCAGCGAGCCGCCGCCCGCGATGACCAGTTGCCAGCTCGCCGACGCGAGGAACGCGCCCGCCACGAACCACACCCCGCCGCCCGAGTCGCCCCGCCCGAGCACCAGGGCGGCGAAATACACCACGGTGGCGGGGTTCAAGAGCGTCAGACCGAGGATGCCGAGGTACGCCCGCAGCGGTGTCGCCGGCCGGCCCGCCTCGGCCGGTGGCCGCCCCGGGCCGCGCCACGCCCCGATCGCGGTGACCGCCGCCAACGCCAGCAGCGCGGCCGCCGCGACCCAGCGCAACGGTGTGGCGATCGGCGCGATCAGGCCGGCGATGGCCGCTCCCCCGGCGACGGCCACCAGCGCGTAGATGCCGTCCGCGGTGGCCGCGCCCAGCCCGGCGGCCGCACCGACGCGCAGCGAGACCCGGGCGCTGAGACCGGCGATGAGGACCCCGATGGCGCCGACGGGCACCGCGATGCCATAACCGGCGACCACGCCGGCCAGAAAGCCCGCGCTCATGACACGGGCTGCGCGACCGCCGTTCCCCGGACGGGCGTCTGCTGTCGCACGGCCGGACGGCCGGGAGCGACAGGGACGCGGGTCATCGAGTGGGTAGCGATCACGCCGAGAGCATGCCAAGACGCACGCGAGTGCCGCCACCGATTTAGCGGGAGGACTCCTGCCGTGGATAGGGTCCGATCATGAGCGTCGTCTCCGAACTGATCCTGATCCGCCACGGGCAGAGCGCCGCCAACGTCGCCTTCCCCGCCGCCGACGCGAAGGGCCACCTGGAGTCGGGCCTGACCGGCCCCGACCGCGACGTCGAGCTCACCGATCTCGGCCTCGCGCAGGCCGAGGCGCTCGGCGTCTGGCTGGCCGGTCTGCCCGCCGACCGGGTGCCTCAGGTGCCGATCACGTCGCCGTACCTGCGCGCGAAGGAGACGTGGCGCATCGCGGCGGAGACCTCGGGGCTGCGGTTCCCGCCGGCGCGGACCGATGAGCGTCTGGTCGACCGCCTGCTCGGCGACCTGGAGATGATGACGCGCGCGGCGATCAGCAGGGACTTCCCCGACGAGGTGCGGTTCCACGGGACCGGCGACCACCGGTGGCGGCCGCCGGGCGGTGAGTCGTTCGGCGACATCCGGGTCCGCCTGACGTCCTTCCTGGACGACGTCAACCGCGACCACGCCGGCAAGCGGGTCGTGGTGACGGCCCACGACGCGGTGGTCCTGATGATGCGCGCGGTGATCGAGGATCTGGACTGGGACGCGGTGCGGGAGGTCTCGGCCGGCAACAGCGTCAAGAACGCGTCGGTGACGGTCTTCGACGGCCGCTCCGGCGCGCTGCTGCTGGACCGCTACAACACGGTCGACCACCTGGCGGACGTCGAGGTTCGGGCGTCCGCCCCGCCGGACCAGGCGACCCCGCCGGACACCGCCGCCTGAGCGGCGACGGGCCGGCGCAAGCCAAAGCGTCAGACGTTGAAGCCCAGCGCGCGGAGCTGGTCGCGGCCCTCGTCGGTGATCTTGTCGGGGCCCCACGGCGGCAGCCACACCCAGTTGATCCGGAAGTCCTTGACCAGGCCGCCACCCGGGCCGGTGGTCAGCGCCTGCCGCGTCTGGTCCTCGATCACGTCGGTCAGCGGGCACGCCGCCGAGGTCAGCGTCATGTCCAGCGTCGCGACGTTCTCGTCGTCCACGTGCGTGCCGTAGACGAGCCCCAGGTCGACCACGTTGATGCCGAGCTCGGGGTCGACCACGTCCTTCATGGCCTCCTCGACGTCGTCGACCGAGGCCTTCACCACATCACTCATGCCTTCACCTCCGAGCTCACATCGACGCCGGCGCGCGCCGCCGCATCCTTGAACGCCATCCAGGGCAACAACGCACACTTCACCCGGGCCGGATAACGCGCCACCCCGGCGAACGCCACACCGTCACCCAGCACTTCCTCATCGGGCTGAACCTCGCCCCGGCCGTGCATCAGCGCCACGAAGGCGTCGTGCACCTGGGCCGCCTGCGCCGGCGAGGAGCCGCTCAGCAACTCGTGCAGAACCGACGCGGACGCCTGGGAGATCGAGCAGCCGACGCCGTCGTAGGAGATCTCCGACAGATCCGAGTTGACCCTGATGGTGATCTCATCGCCACAGGTCGGGTTGACGTGGTGCGCCTCGCCCGCGAACGGGTCGCGCAGGCCGCGCCCTTTCGGGTGCTTGTAGTGGTCCAGGATGATCTCCTGGTAGAGCTGATCGGTCATCAGCCGAACACCTTCTTCACCTGTTCCACACCACGCGCCAGCGCATCGATCTCGTCGGTCGTCGTGTAGAGGTAGAACGACGCCCGCGTCATCGCCGCGACCCCGAACCGCGCGCACACCGGCCGCGCACAATGATGCCCCACGCGCACCTCGACACCGAGATCGTCGAGGATCTGCCCGACGTCGTGGGGATGCACCCCGGCGACGTCGAAGGACACCGTGCCGCCGCGCCCGTCCGGGGAACCCGGGCCGAAGACCCGCACCCCGTCGATGTCGGCCAGCGTCTTCAACGCGTACCCGGTGATCTCCTGCTCGTGCTCGTGGATCGCCGCCATGCCCAGACCGCTCAGGTAATCCACCGCGGCGCCCAGCCCGATCGCCTCGGCGATCGGCGGCGTGCCGGCCTCGAACCTGGCCGGCGGCGGCGCGAACGTGGTCCTCGCCATCGTGACGGTCTCGATCATCGAACCGCCGCCGAGGAAGGGCGGCATCGACTCGAGCACCGCGGCGCGGCCCCAGAGCACACCGATGCCGGTCGGGCCGAGCATCTTGTGGCCGGTGAAGGCGATCAGGTCGGCGCCGAGGGTGGCCACGTCGATCGGCAGGTGCGGCACCGACTGCGAGCAGTCGAGCAGGACCAGCGCACCGACCTCGTGCGCCCGGGCGACGATCCGCGAGACGTCGTTGATGGTGCCGAGGATGTTCGACATGTGTACGACCGAGACGATCTTGGTGCGCTCGGTGATCAGGCTCTCGTCGACGTCGAGCGTGCCCTCGTCGGTGATGCCGAACCACTTGAGCGTCGCGCCGGTCCGCTCGCAGAGCAGCTGCCACGGAACGATGTTCGAGTGGTGCTCCATCTCGGAGATGACGACCTCGTCGCCGTCGCGCAGGCCGGCGCCCAGCGAGTGCGCGACCAGGTTGATCGCCTCGGTCGAGTTCTTCGTGAACACGATCTCGTCCGGCGACGCGGCGCCGATGAACGTGGCGACCTTCGACCGGGCGTCCTCGTACAGAGTCGTCGACTCCGTGCCGAGGGTGTGCACCGACCGGGACACGTTCGCGTTGGATCGCTCCCAGTAGGACCGCATGACGTCGAGCACCTGCACCGGCTTGTGCGAGGTGTTGGCGCTGTCCAGATAGACCAGCGGATGCCCGTTGATCTCCCGATCGAGGATCGGGAAGTCGGACCGCACCCGCGCGACGTCCAGCGGACTCATGCCGTGGCGCTCGCGTTCACGAACTCGGCGTATCCCGTGGCCTCGAGCTGCTCGGCGAGCTCGGCGCCACCCTCCTGGACGATCCGGCCGGCCACGAAGACGTGCACGAAGTCCGGCTTGATGTAGCGCAGGATGCGCGTGTAGTGCGTGATCAGCAGCAGGCCGGTCTCGCCGGTCGCGCGCACCCGGTTGACGCCCTCGGAGACCACCTTGAGCGCGTCGATGTCGAGGCCGGAGTCGGTCTCGTCGAGAATCGCCATCTTGGGCTTGAGCAGCTCGAGCTGCATGATCTCGTGCCGCTTCTTCTCGCCGCCGGAGAAGCCCTCGTTGACATTGCGCTGCGCGAACGCCGGGTCCATGTGCAGCTTCTCCATGGCGCCGCGCAGCTCGCCGGCCCAGGTGCGCAGCTTGGGCGCCTCGCCGTCGATCGCGGTCTTCGCGGTGCGCAGGAAGTTCGCCACCGACACGCCGGGCACCTCGACCGGGTACTGCATGGCCAGGAAGAGGCCGGCCCGGGCGCGCTCGTCGACCGTCATCGCCAGCACGTCGTCGCCGTCGAGGGTGACGGTGCCGCCGGTGATCTGGTACTTGGGGTGACCGGCGATGGAGTAGGCCAGCGTCGACTTGCCGGATCCGTTCGGGCCCATGATGGCGTGCGTCTCGCCCGACTTCACGGTCAGGTCGACGCCCGCGAGGATCGGCTTCAGGTCGCCCTCGGGCAACTTGACCGAAACCTGCAGGTCGCGGATCTCAAGGGTGCTCACGGCTCTACTCCATTGCTCGGTGTCGTCGAAACGTAGATGTCGCCGTCGCGGATCTCGACGGGGAAGATCGCCACCGGCTCGGTGGCGGGCAGTCCGGAGGGCTCGCCGGTGCGCAGGTCGAAGCGGGACCCGTGCAGCCAGCACTCGAGCGTGCAGCCGTCGACCTCGCCCTCGGAGAGCTGGATCGATGCGTGCGAGCACTCGTCACGGACCGCGTAGAAACGGTCGTCGTCGGCGTGCACGACGGCGATCTCGATGCCCTCGACCTCGGCCGAGATCACCGTGCCCTTCACGACGTCGTCGACCGAGCCGATGTTGACGAAGTCCACTTACGCCCCCGCCTTGGCCAGCCGGGCCTCGATCGCGTCCCCCAGGCGCTCGCGCAGCTCCTCGGACGGGATCTTGTTGATCAGCTCGGCGAAGAAGCCGCGGACCACGAGCCGGCGAGCCTCGCTCTCGGTGATGCCGCGGGACATCAGGTAGAACAGCTGCTCGTCGTCGAAGCGGCCGGTCGCGCTGGCGTGACCGGCGCCGGCCACCTCGCCCGTCTCGATCTCGAGGTTGGGCACCGAGTCGGCGCGGGCGCCGTCGGTGAGGATCAGGTTGCGGTTGATCTCGTACGTCTCGGTGCCGGTGGCCGCCGCGCGGATCAGCACGTCACCGACCCAGACGGTGTGCGCCGACTTGCCCTGCAGCGCCCCGCGGTAGCCCACGTAGCTGCGGCAGTCGGGCACGCCGTGGTCGACGAGCTGCCGGTGCTCGAGATGCTGGCCGGCGTCGGCGAAGTACAGGCCCCAGAGCTCGGCGTCGCCGCCCCGGCCCGCGTACTCCACGCTGGTGAACTGCCGGACCACGTCGCCGCCGAGAGAGACCTGCACGTGCTGGACCCGCGCGTCGCGGCCGACCCGGAACTTGACGTGCTGGGCCTGCACCGCGCCGGCGTCCCAGTCGGCCACCGTCACGAAGGTGAGCTGCGCGCTGTCGCCCAGGACCACCTCGATGTTGTCGGCCAGCGTCGCGGCGCCGGTCTGCGACAGGATCAGCGTGACCTTGGCGAAGTTGCCGACCTTGACGAAGGTCCGCGCCCCCGCCGCCGGGCCGCCCTCGCCCTCGCGCACGAGCACGACGGGTTCGTTGAGGGACGTCTCGGCGTCCACCTCGATCAACGTCACGTCCGCGGCGGAACCGTAGGCCAGCGCGCTGACCCGGTCGAACGGCGTCAGGATCGACTCCACCGTCTCGACGTCCTTGACCGACACACCCGGCGGCAGGGTCGCGTGTTTCCACGACGGTGCGGTGCCGGTCAGGCACGTCGCGGTGATCAGGTCACCGAGCCGCTTGATCGGGGTGAACCGCCACTCCTCCTCGAGCCCGCCGACGCGCGGAAAGTCGCTGACGTCGAACGATCGCTGCACCTGGGACTTGGTGCTGGGCGGCGGTGCCTTGACCTCGGTAGTCATCTCTTCCTTCGAACTCGTCGCGCTTGTGCAGGGCAGGGGCCGGTCAGCCCACTGCCCCCTCCATCTGCAGCTCGATCAGGCGGTTCAGCTCCAGGGCGTACTCCATCGGGAGCTCCTTGGCGATCGGCTCGATGAAGCCGCGCACGATCATCGCCATCGCCTCGTCCTCGGTGAGGCCCCGGCTCATCAGGTAGAAGAGCTGGTCCTCACTGATCTTCGAGACGGTCGCCTCGTGGCCCATCGACACGTCGTCCTCGCGGATGTCCACGTACGGGTACGTGTCCGACCGGGAGATCGTGTCCACCAGCAGCGCGTCGCACTTAACCGTGCTCGCGCTGTGGTGCGAGCCGTCCAGCACCTGCACCAGACCGCGGTACGAGGTGCGGCCGCCGCCACGCGCGATCGACTTCGAGATGATCGACGACGAGGTGTGCGGCGCGGCGTGCACCATCTTGGCGCCCGCGTCCTGATGCTGGCCCTCGCCGGCCATCGCGACGCTGAGCACCTCGCCCTTGGCGTGCGGACCGGTCATGTAGACCGCCGGGTACTTCATCGTCACCTTGGAGCCGATGTTGCCGTCGACCCACTCCATGGTCGCGCCCTCCTCGCAGGTGGCGCGCTTGGTGACCAGGTTGTACACGTTGTTCGACCAGTTCTGGATGGTCGTGTACCGGCAGCGGGCGTTCTTCTTGACGATGATCTCGACGACCGCGGAGTGCAGCGAGTCGGAGGAGTAGATCGGCGCGGTGCAGCCCTCGACGTAGTGCACGTACGCGCCCTCGTCGACGATGATCAGCGTGCGCTCGAACTGGCCCATGTTCTCCGTGTTGATCCGGAAGTAGGCCTGCAGCGGGATCTCGACGTGCACGCCCTTCGGCACATAGATGAACGAGCCACCCGACCACACCGACGTGTTCAACGCGGCGAACTTGTTGTCGCCGACCGGGATCACCGTGCCGAAGTACTCCTTGAAGACGTCCTCGTGCTCGCGCAGGGCGGTGTCGGTGTCGAGGAAGAGGACACCCTGCTCCTCGAGATCCTCACGGATCTTGTGGTAGACCACCTCGGACTCGTACTGCGCCGCGACACCCGACACCAGCCGCTGCTTCTCGGCCTCGGGGATGCCCAGCTTGTCGTAGGTCGACTTGATGTCGGCCGGCAGGTCGTCCCAGGTCGCGGCCTGCTTCTCGGTGGACCGCACGAAGTACTTGATGTTCTGGAAGTCGATGCCGGTGAGGTCGGCGCCCCAGTTGGGCATCGGCTTGCGGTCGAACAGGCGCAGGCCCTTGAGCCGCAGGTCGAGCATCCACTGCGGTTCGTTCTTCAGCGCCGAGATGTTGCGCACCACGGCCTCGGACAGGCCGCGCTGGGCGGTCGCCCCGGCGGTGTCCGCGTCGGCCCAGCCATATTCGTACTTGCCCAGGGCGGCGAGGTGCTCTTCCTGAGTGACGATTTGGTCGGTCATTATCCGGTCCTAACCGTGGTTGCGGTTTTTTCACGCGCGGGTCCGGGGATGTGCGTGGTGCACACCCCGTCGCCGTGCGCGATGGTGGCGAGACGCTGCACGTGGGTGCCGACGAGCCGCGAGATGACCGCGGTCTCGGCGTCGCACAGCTGGGGAAACTCGGCGGCGACGTGCGCCACCGGGCAGTGATGCTGGCACAGCTGGCCGCCGGTCGCGATCGTCGTCGCGCTGGCAGCGTAGCCCTCCGCGGTGAGCGCCTCGGCAAGCGCCTCCGCCCGCGCGATGGGGTCGTCGCCGGCCTCCTGCAGGGCCGTGCCGCACCGCTCCTCGAGCGAGGCCACCTGGGTGGCGGCGAAGGCGGTGACCGCCTCCGGCCCGCACTGGTCGGCGATCCACCGCAGCGCGGCGGAGGCCAGGCCGTCGTAGAAGTGCGGGAAACCGTCACGGGCGGCGGCGGTGAGCACGAAGGCCTTGGCGGGCCGGCCGCGGCCGCGCGGAGCGGCGCTGCGGGACTCGCGGACCTCGACGAGCTGGTCGGCGAGCATGGCGTCGAGGTGCTTGCGGATGGCCGCCGGGCTGAGGCCGAGCTGCGCGCCGAGCTCGGCCGCGGTGGCCGCGCCCCGCTCCAGCAGCAGCTGGGCGACCCGGTCACGGGTGCGCATGTCCGGCGCGGCGGCAGTGGCCGCCACGCTGCTCCGGATCAGCACCTCGTTTTTCACTACTCCAACGTTACGTATTTCGGCGAGCCGCCGCAAACCGCGCGGCCGGTGATCCGAAACACCCTCTGTAGGATTCGGCGAGTGACCGGTTTCCGCCCCCTACGCGGCCTGGCCCTGGCGTCGCTGATCGGCAACGCGGCCCTGGTCGTCACCGGTGCGGCGGTGCGCCTGACCAAGTCCGGCCTGGGCTGCCCCACGTGGCCGCGGTGCACCGACGCGTCGTACACGACCACCGCCGAGATGGGCGTGCACGGCGTCATCGAGTTCGGCAACCGGCTGCTCGGCATCGCGCTCGGCCTGATCGCGCTGGCCTGCTTCGTGGCCGCGCTGCTGGAGCGCCCCCGCCGCCGGTCGCTGATCCTGCTGTCGCTGGCGGTCGGCCTGGGCATCCCCGGCCAGGGCGTGATCGGCGGCATCACGGTCCTCACCAACCTCAACCCGTGGGTGGTCGGCCTGCACTTCCTGCTGTCGATGGCGCTGGTGGCGGGCGCCTACGCGCTGTGGAAGCGAGCGTCGGAGGGCGACGGGAAGCCGATCTCCCTGGTCGCGCCGCCGCTGCGTACGCTGGCCCGCCTGACGGCGCTGGTGAGCGCCGCCGTGATCGTGGTCGGCGTAATCGTGACCGGCAGCGGCC
>NZ_JBFAZH010000015.1:0-23386 GCF_040681735.1 Actinoplanes sp. NPDC051633
AAGTGGGTCGAGTAGATCAGGACCTGCGGGGCCACGCGCTCGCCGCTGACGCCGGCGCCGCGTGCGCCGGGGCGGCGGTAGGTGCCGGACACGTACGCGGCCTTGAACCGCACCAGCGGCTCGGTGCCGAACTTCAGGTAGCCGTGGCCGGGTGAGCGGGGCAGTTCGTACGCGTCGGGGACGCCGAGGACCGCCCGCGACTCGAGCGCCGAGAAGGTCCGCAAGCCGATCCGGTACGACAGGTGGGTGTCCAGCCCCCGCAGCCGGCCCTCCTCCAGCCGCTGCGAGGCGAGCAGCAGGTGGACCCCCAGCGACCGGCCCACGCGTCCGATCTGGACGAACAGGTCGATGAAGTCGGGCTTGGCCGACAGCAGCTCGGAGAACTCGTCACAGATCACCAGCAGCGAGGGCAGCGGCGGCAGCGCCGAACCGCTCAGCCGGGCCCGCTCGTAGTCGCGCAGGCTGGCGAAGTTGCCGGACCTGCGCAGCAGCTCCTGGCGCCGCAGCAGCTCGCCGTCGATCGCGTCCACCATGCGGTCGACCAGCGGCAGCTCGTCGGCCAGGTTGGTGATCACCGCGGCGGTGTGCGGCAGCCGGTCCAGCGACGCGAAGGTGGCACCGCCCTTGAAGTCGACCAGCACGAAGTTGAGCGTCTCGGACGAGTGCGTGGCGGCCAGCGCCAGCACCAGCGTCCGCAGCAGCTCGGACTTGCCGGAGCCGGTCGCGCCGATCAGCAGGCCGTGCGGGCCCATGCCGTCCTGCGCCGACTCCTTGAGGTCCAGCTCGATGGGAGCGCCGTCGGCGCCGACCCCGATGGGTACGCGCAGCTTGTCGCGGTTGGGCCGCGGCAGCCAGCTCTGCGCCACGCTGAACGTGTCGAGGTCCGCGATCCCGAGCAGCTCCCCGAGGGTCATCTCGCCGCCCAGCGGCGTGTCCGTCGACTTGGACGCCGACGCGAGCCGCAGCGGGGCCAGCCGCCGCGCGATCGCCTCCGCCTCGATCTCGCTCAGCCTGTCCGGCTTGCCGACGTCGGCCGCGTGCTCCATCGCGTACGTGTGCAGCTCGGGCGCGCCGCCGGCGTGATCGACCTCCAGCACCAGCAGCGAGCGGTCCAGCAGCTTGGGGGGTCGTTCGTCCAGGTCGAGCACGGTCACGCCGTCGATGCCGTCGTCCAGCTGGGTGGCGCCCTCGAGGTTGGCCCCGTCCAGCACGATGATCACGTGCGGGGCGCTGATCCCGATCGCCGCCGGGTTGAACCGCGGCCGGTTGCCGATCACGTCCTCGATCAGGCGTTCCAGGTCGGGGCCGGAGCTGGCCACCAGCCGCACCGGGCCGAGCGCGTCGGTGCGGGTCGGGTGGAGGTTGTGCGGCAGCCACTTGACCCACTCCCACGAGGCCCGCTGCTCGGGGCCGGCGCAGACCGCGATGATCATGTCGTCCGGTGCGTGGAACACCGCGAGCTGGGCCAGCACCGCCCTGGTCAGCGAACGCGCCTCGGCCGCCGGACCGCGCATGAAGACCCGCGCGAAGCCGCGCAGGGAGACCGCGACCGGCAGGTCCGGCACCACCGAGTACGCGTCCAGGAAGCGCCGCAGCGCCCCCGCGGTCATCGGCTCGAGATCCTCCAGCGGCCGGGTGACCGGCGGGATCAGCGGGGTGGCCAGGGTCTGCGGGCCGACCGCCAGGCGCACCACGCCGAAGTCGGGATCGGCGGGCCGGCGCTCCCAGACCCGGTGACTGCCGGCCGTGGACCAGAGCTGGCCCGGCTCCGGGTGGCGGTAGTAGAGGCCGACGCGCTGCGCGCCGGCGGTTTCCCGTACGCGTTTGCGCAGACTGGACAGATGGCGCAGGTACTCGCGCCGGGCCGCCATCATCTCCGCCTTCTTCGGCGAGCCGTTGCTGCCGAACGAGGTGGCCAGCATGGCCAGTGACGAGATGCCGAACAGACCACCGACCACGTAGGAGAATGCGCCGCCGCGACCCTGGCCCATCATCATCGCCATGGCCACGGAGCCGCCCAGCATCGGCAGCACCATCACGGCCTGCTGCCAGCGGCGTCCGCCGTCCTGCGGGATCTCGGGTGGGGCGTCCACGTTGATCTCGCCGACCGGGATTTCCGGCGCCGGTCGGCGTGCGGACCGCTTGAGAACGGTCGTACTCATGGCAAATGGTTCCTTTTCATCCCCCGTGGGCGGGCATCGCGCCGCGCTCAGGATAGGTAAAGTCCCATCAGTTCCGCAGCCTCGCCTATTTCCATGTTTCACAGCATCGATGGGTTCAGTCATGAGTGTCGGGTTGGCGCGTGTCACGATCAGCGCTCCGCAACGTCGTGTCGACGTGGCGTTGCCCGAGCATGTCCCGCTGGCCGAGCTGTTGCCGGAGGTGCTGCGGCACGCCGGCGAGGGGCTGGCCGACGACGGCGAGCGGCACGGCGGGTGGCTGCTGCGGCGCACCGACGGGGTGGCGCTGGCCACCGCCCAGGGTCTGTTCCCGCAGGGGGTGCGCGACGGCGAGGTGCTGCATCTGGTGCCGGCCCGCGACGAGTGGCCCGAGCTCGAGTACGACGACGTGGTCGAGGCGATCGCGGACGGCGCGCGGCGGCGGGGCACGGTGTGGTCGCCGGCGTCGACGCGCACCGCCACGCTGCTCGCCGCCGCGGTGCTGCTCGGCCTGGGCCTGCTGGCGGTTCTCGCGGCCGGGCCGGCGTGGACCGGCGCGGCCTATGTCGCGCTCGGCGTGGCACTGCTGCTGATGCTCGCCGGGGTGACGGCCTCGAGGGCGTATGCGGACGCGCGCGCCGGGGCGGCCCTGGGCGCGTGCGCGCTGCCGTTCGCCTTCGCCGGTGGTGCGGTGCTGGTCGCGACCGGCCCGGGCGACAAGGTCGGGGTGTTCTCGCCCCTGGCCTGGCTGGGCGGGCCCGAGCTGCTCTCCGGCGCGGTCGCGTTGCTGCTGTTCGCGGCGGTCACCGGCGCCGGGGTGGCGGCCGGGCTGCGGATCTTCGCCGCGGCTGTCACGGTCGGCCTGCTGGCCGCGGTGACCGCCCTCGTCAGCTTCCTCACCACGGCGGCCGGTGCGGCCGCCGTGCTCATCTCGATCCTGGTGTGCGGCATCGGCATGCTGCCGCTGATGGCGATCCGGCTGGGCAAGATGCCGACGCCGCCGGTCACGTTGCCGACCGGCAGTGGGGCCGAGGGCTTCACCGCGGCGCCATCCGGGGGCACGACGGATCTCGCGCGTGAGCGTCCGGACCGGGCCACGGTCTTCGCGGCGGTCACCCGCACCGAGGAGCTGCTGACCGGCATGCTGCTCGGCCACGCGGTGCTGGCCGCCGGGGCGTTCCTGGTGCTGGCCACCTCGGGCAGCCTGTCGTCGCGCATCCTGATGGCGGTGACCTCGGCGGCGCTGCTGCTTCGCTCCCGGCTCTTCGTCACCTTGCGGCAGCGCGTGCCGCTGGTCTTCGGCGGTCTCTTCGGTGTCGCGGCGCTCGGCGCCGATCTGCTGGCCGGAGCGGGTATGGCGATGCGGCTGGGCGTCTCCGCGGCGGCGGTCCTGCTGGCGCTGGCGACCGTCGCGGCCGGAGCGACGTACTCGCGTAAGCCGCCGTCGCCCTATCTGGGCCGGGCGGCCGACATGCTGGACACGCTGGTCGTGGTGTCGGTGATCCCCGTGGCGTGCGCGGTGGTCGGCCTCTACGCCGCGGTCGGCAACATCAGCTTCTAGGTCTTATCGCGCATTCCGGAGCGAGCCGGACATGTCCGGAACAGCTCTTCTTCGGACCTCGGCATCGCCGACCTCTCAGCGCCGTTCGGACAAACCGGTAATAACTGCCGGGCGAATGACCGAGCGCTCGAATCTCACTTGAACCCACGGCTCACAATCAGCTGAGTAGCTCTGTCCTTACGGTCGGTGTGATGAGCGTTCGCGCCGGTCCTAGTGTCGAGCCGGTAGAAAGCGGGCGTGTGCACGGTACGACCCGGAACGAGAGCGATGGAGCGGATTTGACCGACAATGCACAGGAAGTTCCGCAGCCGGTCTACTTTCTCTGCGACGTCTCCGTCCACATGGGTCAGGGCCGGCTGCTGCTCGCCAACCTGCTGATGGGTCACCTCGCGTCGGAGATCTCCGAGGACCCGCTGCTCACCCTGGCCGTCCGCTGGGGTGTGCACCTCTACGGCGCGACGGAGGGCGCCGACGCGCCGCTGCCGATCCAGCAGGTCGACTTCACCGACGTGCTGCCGGAGCTGCACCCGACGATCGAGGAGCCGGCGTTCGCCGTGGGCGCCGCCGCGCTGCGCAAGCGCATGGGCGTGGACATCTCCCAGCTCGACGCCGATTACGCCGAGGTCCGGTCGCCGTTCATCGTGGTGCTGAGCTCCGGCGTCTTCGCCGAGGCGGAGGCCGACCTCGACCGGGCGTTCCGGGAGCTGCTCGAGGAGAAGCCGCCGTTCGCGCAGGATCGCGAGTGGTCCCCGACGATCATGCTGGTGAGCCTGCGGGCGGCCGATCCGGCGCCGGTGGAGCACCTGATGCGCCACCACGAGAACGTCGACCTCTACGACGTGGCGACCGAGGCGGACGTCACGCGGGCCGCCGACGAGCTGGTGCGGGTGATCCGGCGAACGGTCGTCACCGGGGAGCGCAATCTCAAGTACGCGCGCTGGGTGACGGCCGAGAAGGATCTCGTGCTGGGCGGGCTGCTGACGCGCACCCCGGTCCTCGAGGTCTCCGAGGTCGACGACCACCCCCTGTCCAACGTCACCGAGCGTCTGCGCTACCGGAAGTTCCTCGACGCCGGCCAGAACGCCGAAGCCCACCCCTTCGACGCCCTGCTCAGCATGGTCTCCCTACGCGGCGCCCCACCGCCGCCGGGCCGTCGTGAGCGGATGATCGACCGCGCCGTGTGGCCCCACCGCCTCGTCGTCGCGGACGACCCGGGCGCCGCGGCGGGCGTCCTGGTTCCGCCCCTGCCGTCGACCTTCACCCACAACGGCGACGGTGTGCGCCCGCGGTGGGCCGGTGATCTGCTGCCCGGCGAGAGCGCGTCGACCACCGACCGGATCGCCCGGCTCCGGGTCTGCGCCGAGATCGCGGACATCATCGACCTCGCGCACGGCTACCACGTGCTGCTGGGCGAGCGGACCTGCGAGTCGGCGGTCTTCCGGATCGGCCCGCTGGGGCCGGACGTGCTGCTCTCCGACTGCGACGACGCCCGCCCGTTCGACCCCGCCGACCCCGACCCGGCGGCGCGCGACCTCATCTGGCTCGGCCAGTTCGTCGAGAGCTGCGCCGCCGACCGTCCGGGCGACGCCGGCGCTGAACAGCCGGTGTTCGACGACAGCGGCCGCGACCTGCTGAGGCTCACCAAGTCCAATGTGAGCAGGCTGCTGCCGGCGGCCGCCACGTGGCGTGACTACCTGACCCGGCGGGCGATCGAGCTGCAGGGGCCGCCGGTCCTCGAGGACGTGCTGGTCACCCCGAGGTTCGCCCCGGTGGGCGAGCAGGTCAAGGTTCTGTGGCGTACGCGCTACGCCGACTCGCTCACGCTGATCGGCGCCGACGGCCGGCGACTGGCGGTGCCCCCGCAGCACGTCGGCGACTCGAACGTGCAGTTCACGGTGACCATGCCCGGGCCGATCGCGCTGCACCTGCGCAACCAGGTCGGCGAGCGCCGGGCGACGACCGACTACGTGCATGTCTACGAGCTACCGACACTGACCGAGCTGCCGGTCCCGGCGCCCCCGCCGGAGCCCGTGTCGACCGCCCTGGCGGAGGCCGGCGATCTGCTGACCGGCGCGTGGGCGCTGGACGGCGCTCACCTGCGCGAGGCGCTGACGGTGTCGGAGTCCGTCGACAAAGACCTCGTCGACACGGTGGTTGCCGGGCCCCGACAGACGCGCCGGGCCCGGCCACTGCAGATCTTCCCCTACGACGTGGGGAAGTGGTTCACCCAGCGGCCGCGTCCGAGGAACAGGTGGAGGTGGTTGCCGTGGGCCTCATGAATGCACTGGCCGTGATCGCGGGTGGCCGGCGGGAGGTCTTCGAGGGCGCGCCCGGCGATCGGGTTCGCTACTCGGCGATGGGCGGCGTCATCGTCTCGACGGCGGTGGTGGCCGCGGCCTCGGCGGCGATGGCCATGCACATGGCGATGGGCCTGGCGATCCCCTGGGCGGTCCTCATCGGACTCGTCTGGGGCTTCATCATCTTCAACCTCGACCGCCTGCTGGTGGTCCAGATGATGCGGCAGGACAAGAGATGGGTGTCGGTGGTCGCCGCGCTGCCCCGGTTGCTGCTCGCGCTCGTGCTGGGCGCGGTGATCAGCACGCCGATGGTGCTGCAGATCTTCCGCCCGGAGATCGAGACCGAGCTGCTGGTGATGCAGGCGGACAAGAACACCGAGTACAACCGGCAGACCGCGGCGAACCCGGAGTACGCGCAGATCCCCGGCCTGGAGCAGCAGATCAAGGCCGACCAGGCCCTGGTCGACAAGGGCGCCCCGGTCAACGTCGAGAGCGATCCCGCGGTGACCGCCGCGCGCAGGCAGTACGACGCCGCGCAGAAGGAGTACGCCGCGGCGGAGAGGGCCGTGGTCTGCGAGAAGGAGGGCACCTGCGGGTCGGGCAAGCGGGGCGCCGGCATCGCGTACCAGGAGAAGGTGCAGATCCGCAACGACAAGCGCGAGACGCGCGACGAGGCCGAGAGGCGCCTGACCGCGGCGCGACAGGCCGCCCAGAAGAACCTGGGCACCGCGCAGGTCACCGCCCTGACCGCGGCGGAGGCCCGGCTGTCGGACAACCGCGCGAAGCTGGCCGACCTCAACGACCGGCTCGCCGCCGACCGGCGGGCGCACGAGGCGCAGACCAAGCAGGACCACGGTCTGCTGGCCCGGCTCGAGGCTCTCAACCGGCTCTCCGACGACCGTCCCACCCTGCAGACCGCGCACATCACCCTCTTCCTGCTGTTCCTGGCTCTCGAGCTGCTGCCGGTGCTGATGAAGCTGCTGCAGGTGCTCGGCCCGGAGACCCGGTACGAGCGGGAGGCCGAGCTCGAGGACGACATGCACGCCCAGACCGCGCAGGAACGCCGTGACCTGACCCTCAAGATCGAGCGGGACATCGCCGCCAGCTCCGGGACGGCCGCGGGCCCGAATGTCGCCCGAGTGGTGAAGACGCGCGCCGAGGTGATGCAGATGGCCCTGGACGCGTGGGCGGAGCAGGCCATCGAGCAGACCAAGCAGGATCTGCGCCGGTGGAAGGCCCAGGGCTCCGGTCCGGCCTTCCCGCCGCCGGTTGATCCGCCGCCGGCCGATCCGCCCACGGCTGATCCGCCGCAGCAGCCGCCGCTCTACTGGCCGGCGCACCGAGCGCAGGACGACAACGACCCGACCATCCCCATCAACGGGTTCAACGGGACGCCGAGCCCGGGTCCGCAGTGGAACGGCAACGGCAACGGGCCGGTCGACGTGGGGGACATCCCGCCGCAGCGCAAGGCGCCCGCGGTGCACCCGGCGGACGAGGACTGAGGTCGAGGACGGGGTCGAGGCCCGGCCTCAGGGCCGGGCCACCCGGACCCAGCCCTTGCCGGCCTTCCACTGCCAGTTGCCGCGGCGGTAGCCGTCCGGCAGGGCCGGCGCCGGCTTGGTGCTCGGCTGCTGCTGGACGATCGGCTTGTTGCCGTTCGCCGCGCCGCCGCCCTGGAAGAGCAGGTACCACTCCCGCATGGTGGGCCGGTCGTTCGGGTCGGGCGCCATGCTCGCGTCCAGCAGTCCGCCGGCCGCGTTGCCGAGCCTGCTCACCAGGATCCTGCGCGCCTTCGCCGGGTTGCGGTTCACCGCGCAACCGCGCCCGTAGTCGAGGATCCGCACGGTCATCAGGCCGAACTTGTAGACGTCGGTCTTCACGCTCTGGATCGACCAGAGGTTGTGCAGGCGGTTCTGGGCATCGACCGACATCGGCGGGCGGGCGGCTTTGCCACGCTCCAACTCGGCGCTGGCCCGGAGCGCCTCCGGCGGCTGCCAGTTCGGCGTGTGCGGCTGAATGCCGAAGGTCGCGCGGTTGCCCTTGACCCGGGCGCTGTCCACGTCGACGACCATGATGGACGGTTGTTTCGGATCGGGGTCGTAGATGATGTTGCGGCCGGAGATGTCGCCGAGGACGACGTTCTCCTTGTGCATCATCGCGTACCCGCCGGCGATCGCCCGCAGGAGCTGGAGCCGGGTGTGCAGCTGGACGTCCGGCAGGCCTTTGCGCAGGGCGGTCTCCGTGTCGCCGAAAAGCGTCTCGATCTCGCGCGGCTTGCGGTTGACGCCGCCCTCGCGCTTCTTGAAATCGTGGAAGTATCGGTCGGGGATCAGCCGCATGATGATGCCCTCGGCCGCGCCGCCGCGGTTCTTCACCACCGCGACCGGCCAGATGATCCGGGCGTCCCAGGCGCGCTGCTGCTCCTCGGGCAGACGATCGCGGAACTGCACGAAGTTGGTGAGACCGTGCCCGAGCGCCTGCCCGGCCAGCCGGATGGTGCGGTCGTTGTACTTCTTGTAGACGAACCGCTCGCCGGGGAACTCCGGCAACTGCAGGTCGGGTACGAAGTAGACGGTGGCCGTGCCGCCACTGCCGAGCGGGGTCAGCCGCCCCAGCGCCGAGACGTCCAGCTCCGTCGTGCTCATCGGCTCGGCTCCGGGACACCGGTCCAGACCATCAGCGCGGTCCGGTCGTCGGCGAAGGACTTGCGGTAGAACGCCAGCTGCTGGGCGAACTCGAGCAGGTCCGGCGGCCGTTGCCAAGCCTCGGCGAGGAATTTGCCGACCTCTCCCATGCCCGCGCCGAACGGGTCGCCGAGGCCGTCGGTCATTACCAGGATGGGCACACCCGCGCGGATCTCGAGCGCGGCCGGCTCCACCTTCACGTCGCTCGGCAGCGACGCGACGGATCCCGAGTAGATCTCGGCGCCCTCATTCTTGATCTTGGTTAGAGCGTCCCAGCGGCCGTTGTGCAGCACGAACCCCGCGGAGTCGCCGGCGATCTCGGCCACGGCCGCGCGATGAAACCCGTCGGGCGTCGGCTCGGTCGCCACGACCAGAGCGAGGGCGGTGGCCGACATGAGCGGCCGGGCGCGGGCGAACGGGACATCGCCCAGCTCGTCGAGCTTGCCCTTCTGCTGATAGGTCCGCTCGAGGTGTGACCGGGCCAGGTCCACGATCGCGGCGTTGGCCTCGTCCACCGCCTGGTCCCACGGCAGCGACTTGACCACGGCCTTCCAGTCGTCGCCCACCGCGTCGCCGGGTGGCGCCCCGGTCAGGCTGGTCACCAGCTCCTCCGCGATCCGCGCGACGGCCGCCTCCGCCGCCTCGTGCGACAGCGCCCCCTCGGAGACGCCGTCCGAGATGCAGCCGACCAGCCAGCGCTGATCCCGGGTGAAGCGGACCGCGTACGCGTCCTGCCGCGGCTCGCCCAGCTCCTGATGGTTCAACCCCCGGAAGCTTGCGGCGCGGTACGCGATCGTCCGGACGTCGGCGCCGTTGATCACCACGTCGGCCGGCGGCGCCTTGAACCGCTTGGCCAGCCGTGGGCGTACCTCCGGCTGCCGGCCCTCGTCACCCACCTTCCAGCGGCCGTTCGGCAGCTGCACGCCCGCGCCGGGCGGACCGTCCTGGCGCTCGGGTTCCGCCCCGGTGCTCCGGTACGTCGTCATCCACTCAGATCCAGTCGCCCAGGTCGTCGTCGGCCGGCGGGACGAAGCCGCCGGCGGTGCCGGCCTCGTTCACCGAGTTCGCCGACGTCACGATGCTCTGGATCAGCACCTCGGCGATCTGCCGGATCGCGGTCGCCGCGTCGCCGTCGCCGTTGTAGAGGTAGCTGCGCATCGCCTTGCCGCCGGTGCCGGGCTTGGGGAACACCCACGGTTCGAGCACGGCCTTCTCCATCCCCTTGGTCACGCCGAACGGGATGATGTTGGGGCGGGCCTTGAAGCCGGGGTCGGTCAGCTCGGCGAAGGCGGCGCTCAGCTCGCTCTGGTCGTCGGTCGGCTCGCCGTCGGTGATGAAGAAGACGGCCGGGCGGTAGGTCTTGAAGCCGTCCGCACGCATCTCCGCCATGTCCCGCTCGATGTCCTTCTTGAGCAGGCGGAAGGCGGCCGCGTACGAGGTGCCGCCGCGGGCGGTGAACTTCGGGATGTTCTTGACGTTGCGCAGATCGCCGAGGGCGAGCACGGTCTGCGCCTCGTCCGCGAAGTCGATGACCCCGAGCCGGACGACGTCGCCCAGCATCGGGCTCTCCTCGATCGTGTCGATCACCTCGGGGAGAATTCCGTTGGCCGCGTTCAGCGGTTCGCCGTCCATCGAGAACGAGACGTCGATGAGCAGGTAGAACGCCAATGCGAGAACCTTGTCGTCAGCCTGGCCGGGCGTCACGGTCATGGTCGCTCCTGATCCTTCGGCGTGCGCTGGGCGAGCGCGATGCGGGTCACGCCCTGTACTCGGAAGCGTAGCGATCCGTGTCGACCGCAAGCCATGGCGGCTCGTACGGGAAGGACTGGACCATCGGCCTACGGAAGCACGCCGTGTCGCCGGACGTGCTCGAGGGTCCGGGGCACGCCGACGCGCTGAGCGCTGTCGCGTGCCCGGCGGAACCCGTCGCCGTAGATCGGATCGGTGGCCTCGGCGATCAGCCGCATCTCCGCCTTGGCGACCGGGTCGTTCTGCCGGCGTACCCACGCGTAGGCGAGCAACTGGCACAGGCCCTCGGCGACCGGCGGGTCGACGCGCGGGAAGCGTTGCTGCGTCAGGTATGCGTGCATCACCTCGTGGCAGACGGTCGACCCGAACTTCACCAGCGGCAGGTCGCGCACCACCATCAGGTCGACCACCCGGGCGCCGCTGGAGACGGTCAGGCCCAGCGCGTTGCCGTGCCCGGCGTACGCCGTCCGCAGCTCGGCCGCGGCGACCAGCCGGACCCGCACCGGCTTGGTCGTGGCGATCGACAGCCCGCGCAACTGCGCGGCGATCGGCGGCAGCACCCGTTTGACGTCCTCCTGGGTCCGCACCGATGTCGCGGCGCAGCGGCGGCAGAGCGGCACCTCCAGGTCGAGGTCGTCCGCCGCCGGCGCCATGCACGCGATGCACTGCGGCTGCCCGATGTGCTTGGCGCAGAAGTGCTCGCCGGTCAGCGACAGCATCATCCGCGTGCTCATCGGGCCACCGCAGGCGGGACAGCCGCCGGTCAAGCGGCGGGTGAGGGCGGCCCAGTCAGGACGGGCCATCGCCGTACCAGGCTTTGCGCAGACCGCGCAGCCAGTCGGTGACCTCGTCGCGCGTCTCGAACCGGACGTTGGTCAGGAACTCGGCCAGCTCGGGGCTCAGGGCCCGGTCCGCGATCGCGGTGTCCAGCTCGGGCAGCAGCCACGATCGCTCGTGCGCACCGAGCTCCCGGTGCATGAGCGCGGTGAGCTCGTCCGGATCCGAGTCGGCGTCGCAATAGGCGGACAGGAACTCCTCGAGCCGTTCGCTGATCACTTCGGCCACCCCAAATCCGGTCTAGCCTGGACCTGTGGATAGCAGGTCTGCAGATACCACTTGCGGTCGTCATCCATCTTCCACACGGCCTTGACCACGCTGTGCTCGGTGAACCGCGACTCGCGCAGGCCGCCGGAGCCGGCGGTGTGGCCGGCGACATACCGGCGCCAGTCCGAGCCGACCGCCTCGCGCAGCGGGAGATAGCGGACCACCCGCAAGCTCGACGGCGGGTCGCCCTGGTGCAGCCGTTGCATCTGCGCCCGCAGCCTGCGCTGCGTCTCGGGATCGCGCCACACCCGTTCCGCCGCACGGGCGACGGCCCGTTCGTGGGTCCATCGTGTGGCGTGGGCCGGCACCTGCCCGCGTTCCCCATCCCGTGCCCGGGTGCCGGTCCGCGCGCGCAGGGCGGTGTCCTTGGGTCCGACGTCGACGTGCTCGCGGAACACGTGGGCCTCCCGGATCTTCCGGTCCGGGTGGCCCTGGAACTGGTGACGGTCCTCGTCGGCGCGCATCTTGACCGCGCGCGAGTCCAGCATCGGGCGCTGCCGCTCCCAGCTCCGCTCTGGCTCCCGCTGCCGGCCGGGCACCGGCTACGCACCGAAGTCCACGAGGAACGGCGCGGACAGCACGTCGCGGGCGTGCACCACGGCCGGCCGCGCGCCGAACGGGATGTTCATGATCTCGCGCTGGCCCAGCACCGGCGCCATGGTCGTGCTCTGGTTGACCGTGGTCGTGTAGCCGAGGCCGCCCGGCGTCTGCCCCACGCTGGTGGACAGCACGGGGTGCGACCCCAGGCGGTCGGAGAGCAGTTTCGCGGACTCCGGCGAGGCGCCCGAGAAGCAGACGAACGTGCCGCAGTTGCCGAAGACCGTCGACCGCTCGTTCACATCGGCGAACTGGGCGACGTCCTGCACCGCGACGACGATCGCCACCCCGGCCGAGCGGGCCACGCTCAGCACGTTCTTGAAGTCGATCCGGTCGGCCAGCTGTGCCGCCTCGTCCAGCACGAGCAGCAGGCGGTTGCCCGAGTGGCCGGTGAACCGGTTGAACGCCCGGAAGAGCAGGTCGTTGACGAACAGGCCGGAGAGGGTACGGGCGAGCTGGCCGTCCTGCAGCGGCGCGACGATGCTGGTCAGGCTATGCGTGGACAGGACGTCCGGCGTGGCGAAGTCGGGGTTGCGGGTCACCTGCTCGACCGCCGGGCGGGCCAGCGCGTCCAGCTTCACCGACACCCCCGAGATCCGCTTGGAGTAGTCGTCGGGCGCCAGCGACATCAGGTCGGCGAGGCGGGGGATCGCGGGGCTGTTCGGATACCGGGACAGCGTCCGGTCGAGCAACGCCTGGTCCTTGAGCGTGCGCAGCACGGTCGACGTCGTCATCGACCGCCGGTTGGGTGAGCCGCTGATCAGCTCCAGCAGGCCGCGCAGGATCTGCGAGTCCATGTGGAAGAAGTACGGGTCGGTGTTCGGCGGTGGCTGCTTGCCGACGATCGACATGACCGCGCTGTCGATGGCCCGATCCGAGTCGAGGTCGGCCAGCCAGCTCCACCGCAGGGAGTTGGCGGGCCGCGTGTAGTCGAGCGCACGGGCCCGGACGTTGAGCGGAGGCTGGCCCTGCACGGCCGCCCGCACCAGGTCGAGCATGTCGCCCTTGACGTCGATGGTGACCACGCTGTAGCCGGAGCGGAGGGCGGCGACGATCCACGGGACGATGACGTAGCGCGTCTTGCCGGCGCCGGGCGGCCCGATCACGCAGGCGTTGTGCCGCACCGCCGGCTCCGGGATGCCGACCGGGCCACGCACGCCGACCGACGGGCTCAGGAAGTGGCCGACGGGGAACTCGCCGGTGAGGACCGCGGGCGGGCGACGGCCGTCCACCACGCCGCGGTAGTCGTGCTGACCGGGGGCGATGGCCCGCTTGGCGTTGCGGCCGAGGCTGTGGTTGGCGGCGCCGCGGGTGACCGCCTTGCCGATTCCCCAGGCGCCGCGAAAGATCATCCGAGTGACGGCCATCCACAGCCGGAGCACCATCTCCATGCGCTCAGCCGGCGTCCATCGCGCCGAGCGACTCGATGGCGCCCGAGACCTGTCCGCCGTCGCCGCAGTTCCCGCATCGGAAGTACGACTCGGAGCTGCGCCAGCACCCGAGCTGGTTGCAGTTGCCGCAGCGCGCGTACGAGTCGCTGCGGCAGCCCGGGCAGCCGGCGTACTCCGGCGAGATGCCGAACGAGCCGGCCACCGGAAGCTTGCCGGCCGCGCTGCTGGTCGACGGCGCCGGCCCGCCCACGGTCGTCAACTGCCACTCGCGGCCGACCCGCCGGAACGTGGCGACGCGAGCCTGACGGTCGGTCGAGCAGTACATCCGCACCCAGGCCTTACTGCGCTCGGCCATGCTCACTCCTCGGGCGTTGTCGGGTCACGACGAGCCTACGTTCCGTGAGCTACTTCTGAACTTGGCCGAGCGGCTGCTGGATGTCGCCGCGGCGCTGCACGAGGCTCACGCCTCGTCGTGATGCTCCGCGGCCTCCTGGCGCTTGAAGGAGGCCCGGATCTCCTCCTCGGCCTCGACCCGGCCGACCCAGGTCGCACCCTCGACCGACTTGCCGGGCTCGAGGTCCTTGTAGACGGTGAAGAAGTGCTGGATCTCCATCCGGTCGAACTCGCCCAGGTGGTGGATGTCGCGCAGGTGCTCCTGGCGCGGGTCCTCGTAGGGGACGCACAGCACCTTGTCGTCGCGGCCCTTTTCGTCGGTCATGCGATACATGCCGATGGCCCGGGCGCGGACCAGGCAGCCGGGGAAGGTCGGCTCCTGGATCAGCACGAGGGCATCCAGCGGGTCGCCGTCCTGGCCCAGGGTGCCCTCGATGAAGCCGTAGTCCGCCGGGTACTGCGTCGCCGTGAAGAGCGTGCGGTCCAGCCGGATGCGGCCCGTCTTGTGGTCGACCTCGTACTTGTTGCGCTGGCCCTTGGGGATCTCAACCAGAACGTCGAAATCCATGATCCGCTCCCTCAGTCGCCCGGCGTCGAGTGCCCGATCTTCGCCTGGCGCAGCGCGATTAGGCTCCGCGCGCAACGATGTGCGGGCTGTCAGTAGTCTCCCCTAAGTCTGACGCTGTGAACGAGGAGGGGCCCGTGGGGAGGGAAGATTCACATAAGGGTCGCGCCGTCGTGCCCAGCGAAGGGCAGGACCGGCCCGATCCGTCCTCTTCGTCCCCTTCGACCGGCGAGGCGCCGACCGAGTCCTTCAAGACCCACGATCCGTCGGGTACGCCCGGTGCGCCGGACCGGTCTGTCGGGTCCGCGAAGGTCGGCGGGGCACGACCGGACCGGTCTGTGGGGTCCGCGGGTGTGCCTCCGCGCCCGCCGGCCGGCTCGCCCACGCAGCGCCCGATGCCGGCTGCCCACGACCGAGGTGACGAGCCGACGCAGCCGCGGATGCCGGCCGTGCGCGACCAGGGCGACGAGCCCACCGAGCGGCAGATGCCGGTCGCCGGTGCCCGGCCGCGTCCCACCGGCGGCGAAAACCTGTGGTCCGGGGTGCCGCAGGTGCGACCCGGCGCTGCCCAGCAGGGCGGCCACGTGCAGGCCGCCGGGAGCGGAGAGCTGCGGCCGACGAGTCCCTTGTTGCGGCGCGGGCGAGCCGCCGTGCCCTCTTCGCCGCCGCCCGAGCAGCCGGTTTCGCCCACCCCGGAGCGGCCGGTGTCGCCGGGTGGCGCTCACGGCTTCGCGAGTGTCGAGCAGCCGGCCCGGGAGGGGCTCGGGTTCTCCGCCCTTGCCGAAGGCTCAGCGGCCGGTAGCAGCACAGCCCCGGAGGGGCTCGGGTTCTCCGCCCTTGCCGGAGGCTCAGCGGCCGGTAGCAGCACAGCCCCGGAGGGGCCCGGGTTCTCCGCCCTTGCCGGAGGCTCAGCGGCCGGTAGCAGCACAGCCGCGGCGCCGGCGCGGGGCTCGGCCGGGGTCCGGCCGGTTTCGCCCGGGGACGGGCGCGGTGCCGCTCCCGTGCCGGGGGCAGGCGGGCCGGAGGCGGCCGGATTCGCGCACGTCGCGATGGGTCGGGTCAGTGTGCCGGGCTCGCCCGGGGGTGACCCACCGGGCCCGCCCGGCGCCGGCGCAGCGGGGGTGAGTGGGCAGTCCGACCGTTCCGTCGGGGCGGGGACGCCGCGGAGGGCTCGTACCCTCATCTTCTCGGGTCTGATGGTCTTGATCTTGGTTGGAGCCGTGGGGGCGGCGCTCTTCATCGTGCGGCCGAGCGCGCTCGACAGCCTGCTCGGCAGCGACGTGCCGCCGACGCCGAAGCCCACGATCGCGCCCGAGCCGACGCCCACTCCGGTGCTGGCCGCGGCCGACGCCAAGGCCGTCGCGCCGAGCGCGGCCGGCGTGCAGAAGGCGATCGGCGCGCTGGTCAAGGCGCCGGCGCTGGGTCCCCGCGTGCGCGTCTCGGTCGCCGACGCCGCCACCGGCGAGAAGCTCTTCGCCCGCGACGCCGACACCATGACCACCCCGGCGTCGACCACCAAGCTCGTCACCGCCGCGACCGTGCTGGCGGCACGCGGACCGGCCTACCGCCTGGCCACCACCGCCGTGGCCGGCGACGAACCGGGCGAGGTCGTGCTGGTCGGCGGCGGTGACCCGAGCCTCTCGGTGAACGCCAAGGGCCAGTTCCCGGGGGCGGCGCGGCTCGACAAGCTGGCCGAGCAGGTGAAGAAGGCGATGGGCGCGACGCCGATCACCAAGGTCACCGTGGACACGTCGCTGTTCACCGGCCCGACCACCGCCAAGGGCTGGACCGGCACGATCATCTCGCCCGAGGGCCAGGTCTCGAAGATCCAGTCGCTGATGACCAACGCCGGCCGCCGGGTGCCGGTGCACAACGAGGTCGGCGGTGACCCTCGGTTCGCCGACCCGGCCAAGGCGACCGGCCTGTCGTTCGCCAAGCTGCTCGGCGTCAAGACTGTGCAGTCACCGGCCGCCGGGCCCACGGCAAGGGCGGAGAACCCAGGCACCGAGCTGGGCCGGGTGCAGTCGCCGCCGATGGTCCACCTGGTCGACTGGATGCTCGAGCAGTCCGACAACACGATGGCCGAGGTGCTCAGCCGTCAGGTGGCGCTGGCCGCCCAGCGCCCGGCGTCGTTCGCGGGCGCCACCCAGGCGATGATCGCCAAGCTGCAGGAGCTGGGCCTGCCCCCGGGTGAGATCAAGCTGGCCGACGCGAGCGGGCTCTCCCGCCTCAACGCGATCAGCCCGTCGCTGCTCACCGACCTGCTGGCGCTCGCCGCGAGCGGGACGCAGCCGGCGCTGAGCCCGATGTTCGCCGGCCTGCCGGTCGCGGGCTGGTCGGGGACGCTGCGGACCCGGTTCGTCACGCCCGCGCCGAACCAGGCCGGGCAGGGGCTGGTCCGGGCCAAGACCGGGTCGCTGACCGGCGTCAACACGATCTCCGGGCAGCTGGTGACCGAGGACGGGCGGCTGCTGGTCTTCGCGATCATGGCGGACCGGACCGGCGACTCGGTGCCGGCGCGGCAGGCGCTGGACCGGATCGCGGCTCGCCTGGTCGCCTGCGGCTGTTAGCTCTCCAGGTTCCAGCTCTCCGGATTTTCTCAGGGGCCGTCCGCTGGTGGGCCGCGGGTACTGTCGGTGCCATGGCGCAGTTCGTTGACTGGGATCTGGCCGCCGCCACCGCGGGCGCGCTGTCGAAATCCGGACCCGCGGTGTCCTACGAGGAAGCCATGCAGGTCGTGACCGAGCTGCGGGCGTTGACCGACGAGGCGGCCGGCCACGTCGCGAGCTACACCGGTCTGGTGGCGCAGACCGAGGTGCCCCCGGTGCGGGTGGTGGACCGCAAGGACTGGGCCGCCGTCAACATCGCCGGGCTCAAGCAGGTGATCACCCCGCTGGTCAGCCGGCTCACCGGCGACCGGCCGACCGGCGGCGTCACCGAGGCGATCGGCTCCCGGGTCACCGGCGTGCAGGCCGGCTCGGTGCTGGCCTATCTGTCCGGCCGCGTGCTCGGCCAGTACGAAGTCTTCTCCTCCGAGCCCGGCCAGCTGCTGCTGAACGCGCCCAACATCGTCGAGGTCGAGCGCAAGCTCGGCGCCGACCCGCGCGACTTCCGGCTCTGGGTGTGCCTGCACGAGGTGACCCACCGCACCCAGTTCACCGCCGTCCCGTGGATGCGGGGCTACTTCCTGGGCGAGGTGCAGGCCTTCGTCGACGCCTCGCAGAACGGTGGCGAGCACATCGTCGAGCGGCTCCGGCGCGGGGTCGCCACCCTGTCCGACGCTCTGCGCGACCCGGAGAGCCGGTCCTCCGTGCTGGACATCGTGCAGACCCCCGCGCAGAAGGCGGTGCTCGACCGGCTCACCGCGCTGATGACGCTGCTCGAGGGTCACGCCGAGTTCGTGATGGACGGCGTCGGGCCCGAGGTGATCCCCAGCGTCGAGTCGATCCGGTCCAAGTTCAACCGGCGGCGCGAGAGCGGCAACCCGCTGGAGAAGGCGATCCGCCGGGTGCTGGGCATCGAGGTCAAGATGCGGCAGTACGCGGAGGGCCGCAAGTTCGTGCACGGCGTCGTGGAGCGGGTCGGCATGGAGGGCTTCAACAAGATCTTCGGCTCTCCGCTGACCCTGCCGCGGCTCGAGGAGCTGGGCGATCCGGACGCCTGGGTGGCCCGGGTGCACGCGCCCTCCCCCCTCTAGGCTCAAGGGCGTGGCGCGCATCCCGGCGCCGGTTGCGACCGTCCGGACGGCGGTGCGCCGGGTCCTGAGCGGGCTGCCTCGCGGCGCGCTGGTGCTGGTGGCGTGCTCGGGCGGCCCGGATTCGATGGCGCTTGCCGCGGCCACGGCCTTCGTGACGCCGCGGCTTGGGCTGCGTGCTGGACTGGTCACGGTCGACCACTGCCTGCAGGAGGGGTCCGCCGCCCGGGCGGTCGCCGTGACGTCGTGGGCGTCGTCGGATTTCGAGCCGGCCTCGGTGCTGACCGTGGACGTGAGCGGCCGGCCCGGCGGCCCCGAGGCCGCCGCGCGCGATGCCCGCTACGAGGCGCTCACGGCCTTTGCCGCCGCGCACGACGCCATGGCCGTCCTGCTCGGGCACACCCGCGACGACCAGGCCGAGACGGTGCTGCTGGCGCTGGCCCGGGGTGCCGGGCCGCGGGGGATGTCCGGCATGCCGGTTCGCCGCGGGCTTCTGGTCCGGCCCTTCCTGGACGTCTCGCGCGCCGACATCCGCAAGGCCTGCGCCGCCCTCGGGCTGCAGGTGTGGGACGACCCGCACAACGTCGACCCCGCCTATGCCCGATCCCGGGTCCGCGCCGACGTGTTGCCCGTCCTGGTCGCCGCGCTCGGCCCGTCCGTGATCGACAACCTGGCCCGGACCGCCGCTCAGCTCGCCGCCGACAACGCCGCGCTGGACGACCTGGCCGCGGCCGCGGTGACCGACGAGCTGGTGGTGGCAGACCTGTCCGTGTTGCCGGACGCCGTGCGCACCCGCGTGCTGCACATGTGGGCCCGCCGGTTGGGCGCGGGTGGCAGTGCGCTGTCGCACCGCCATGTGGCCGCCATGGACGCCCTCGTCACGGACTGGCACGGGCAGGGTGCGGTCGCGTTACCGGGCGGGATCCTCGTTGCCCGGACGGACGGGCGGTTGTGCCGGATCGGTCTGTGACGGTCGACACGCCGTCCGCAGCCCTTAAATGCAGAACTGCCTCAACCCCACCTCCGCTTCGGGCTTTGCTCCGGGTTTGTCCCGCGCCCGCTGGAGGACCCGCGCGGTCGGCGGT
The DNA here is from genome assembly GCF_040681735.1 of Actinoplanes sp. NPDC051633. Classification (NCBI taxonomy): domain Bacteria; kingdom Bacillati; phylum Actinomycetota; class Actinomycetes; order Micromonosporales; family Micromonosporaceae; genus Actinoplanes; species Actinoplanes sp. NPDC051633. The sequence goes on from NZ_JBFAZH010000015.1 coordinate 19,280, forward strand.
GACCGGGATGCGGCAGGCTTAGCGAATGGCAGACGGCTCCTGGTACGACGCCGACATCGACCGCGTGATCATTTCGGAGGAGCAGATCCGAGAGAAGACCGACGAACTCGCCAAGCAGGTCGCGGCCGACCACGCCGGCGCCGACGGCGGGCTGCTCCTGGTCTGCGTGCTCAAGGGCGCGGTGATGTTCATGGCCGACTTCGCCCGCGCGCTGGGCCGCTACGGCCCGCCCGTCGAGATGGAGTTCATGGCGGTCTCGTCCTACGGCTCCGGCACCACCTCGTCGGGCGTGGTGCGCATCCTCAAGGACCTCGACCGCGACATCGCCGGCCGGCACGTGGTGGTCGTGGAGGACATCGTCGACTCCGGCCTCACGCTCTCCTGGCTGATGAAGTATCTGAAGAGCCGGTCGCCGGCCACCGTCGAGGTGGTCGCCCTGGTGCGTAAGCCGGACGCCGTGAAGGTGAAGGTGCCGACGAAGTATGTCGGCTTCGACATCCCGAACGAGTTCGTCGTCGGATACGGCCTCGACTTCGCCGAGCGATACCGTGAGCTGCCCTATGTGGGTGTACTCAAGCCCGACGTGTACGCCCGTAGCTGAACGACTTCCTCAGCGTCTTCTCAGGAATGCGTCGTTTCGCCCACTTTTCGCCTCCGAGGGGCGTAAACGGGCGGTGTCGGGCTGGTGGGCTCACGGGTTCGGTACCGGCACCCACGGTGTACCGTCGAGTGACCAATGGCGCAGTGCCACGCGCGCCGGAGGACATGAATTTCAGGTGACCAGGACGCCGATCAGGAGGGTCCGGGCGCTCGTCGCCCGACAACAGTATGGAACGTACGCGTTTCTTCCGCCGCCCGGTGGTCTGGATCATTCTGGTGATCATCGGTGCGATAACGCTGAGCTCGTTCTTCACGAGTGGGCCGAGCTATCAGCATGTTGAGACCTCGACGGTCCTCGAGCGGCTGAACCAGCCCGGCATCGAGAAGGCCTTGATCAAGGACAAGGAGCAGACGCTTCAGCTCGACCTCGCCGCCGACGAGCGCTTCGCGGGCAAGTCCACGAGGCGCATCGAGACCCAGTACCCGTACGAGGCGAGCAACCAGATCCTCTCCGCGGTCCAGCAGGCCAAGTCGGCCGGGCGGATCACGGGGACGTTCGACGCCAAGGTGTCGGGCGACAGCGTCTGGCTCAGTCTGCTGGTCAACCTGCTGCCGATCGCCATCCTCGTGATCCTGCTGCTGCTGTTCATGTCGCAGATGCAGGGCGGCGGCTCCCGGGTGCTCAACTTCGGCAAGTCCAAGGCGAAGATGATCACCAAGGACACGCCGAAGACGACGTTCGCCGACGTGGCGGGCGCCGACGAGGCGGTCCAGGAGCTCTACGAGATCAAGGACTTCCTGCAGAACCCGGCGAAATACCAGGCGCTGGGGGCGAAGATCCCGAAGGGCGTGCTGCTGTTCGGCTCGCCCGGCACGGGCAAGACGCTGCTGGCCCGCGCCGTCGCCGGTGAGGCCGGGGTGCCGTTCTACTCGATCTCCGGCTCGGACTTCGTCGAGATGTTCGTCGGTGTCGGTGCGAGCCGGGTCCGCGACCTCTTCGAGCAGGCCAAGGCCAACGCGCCGGCGATCGTCTTCGTCGACGAGATCGACGCCGTCGGCCGGCACCGCGGTGCCGGCATGGGCGGCGGCCACGACGAGCGCGAGCAGACGCTGAACCAGCTCCTCGTCGAGATGGACGGCTTCGACACCAAGGGCGGCGTGATCCTGATCGCCGCCACGAACCGGCCGGACATCCTCGACCCCGCGCTGCTGCGCCCGGGTCGCTTCGACCGGCAGATCCCGGTGGACAACCCCGACATGGAGGGCCGCAAGGCGATCCTGCGGGTGCACGCCAAGGGCAAGCCGTTCACGCCCGACGTCGACCTGGACGCGGTCGCCCGCCGCACGCCGGGCTTCTCCGGCGCCGACCTGGCCAACGTGATCAACGAGGCCGCGTTGCTCACTGCCCGCAACGAGAAGCGGGCGATCAGCAACTACTTCCTCGAGGAGTCGATCGACCGGGTCATCGCGGGTCCGGAGCGCCGGACCAGGGCGATGAGCGACAAGGAGAAGAAGATCACCGCGTACCACGAGGGCGGGCACGCCCTGGTGGCGTACGCATTGCCGCACTCCGCCCCGGTGCACAAGGTGACGATCCTGCCGCGCGGCCGCTCGCTGGGTCACACGCTGGTGCTGCCGACCGAGGACAAGTACACCCAGACCCGGGCCGAGATGATCGACACGCTGGCGTACGCGCTGGGTGGCCGGGCCGCCGAGGAGCTCGTCTTCCACGAGCCCACCACCGGTGCCGGCAACGACATCGAGAAGGCGTCCAGCCTGGCCCGCGCCATGGTCACGCAGTACGGCATGAGCTCGAAGCTGGGTGCGGTCAAGTACGGCACCAGCGGCGACGAGCCGTTCATGGGCCGCACCATGGGCCACGAGAAGGACTACTCCGACTCCGTGGCGGCCGACATCGACAGCGAGGTGCGCTCGCTCATCGAGCTGGCGCACGACGAGGCCTGGGAGATCCTGGTCGAGTACCGCGACGTCCTCGACGACATGGTGCTCGAGCTGATGGAGAAGGAGACCATCACCCAGGACGACATGAACCGCATCTGCGCCCGGGTGCAGAAGCGGCCTCCGATGGCCCCGTTCAACGGCTTCGGCAAGCGTCTGCCGTCGTCGGCGCCGCCCGTGCTCACTCCGTCCGAGCAGTCCGCGCTCAAGGCGCAGGCCGAGGCGGACGGGCAGGCCGCCGTCGGCCCCGGCTCATCCGGCAGCAACGGCGCGGAAGGCGGCCACTGATCGGCGAGCTCGACTACCTCGCGGCGCGACTGGTCGACGGCAAGCTCAACGGGTCACCCGTCGAGCCGGCCGTCGACCTTCCGCGTATCGAGAAAGCGGTCCGGGAAATCCTCATCGCGATCGGTGAGGACCCGGACCGTGAGGGTCTCCAGCGCACCCCGGCCCGCGTGGCCCGGGCGTACGCGGAACTGTTCGCCGGTCTGCGGGTCGAGCCGTCGCAGGTGGTCACCACGACGTTCGAGGCCAACCACGAGGAGCTCGTGCTGGTCCGCGACATCGAGGTGCAGAGCATGTGCGAGCACCACCTGCTGCCGTTCGTCGGCAGCGCGCATGTCGGCTACATCCCGGGCACCGACGGCCGGATCACCGGTCTGTCGAAACTCGCCCGGCTCGTGGAGGTCTTCGCCCGCCGCCCCCAGGTGCAGGAGCGCCTCACCTCCGAGATCGCCGACCTACTGGTGAAACAGCTCGGCGCGCGCGGCGTGATCGTGGTGCTCGAGTGCCGGCACCTCTGCATGGAAATGCGTGGCATCCGCAAGGTCGGCGCCCGTACCGTCACCTCGGCGGTCCGCGGCGCGTTCCAGACCGACGGCAAGGTCCGCGCGGAAGCGATGGCGCTGATCAACGCGAGGTGAGCTCTGTGCCCGAGAAGTTCAACCCGCCCACCGTGCACAAGCCGGACGGCTACTCGCACGTCACGATCTCCCCGGCCGGCCGCCTGATCCACTTCGCCGGCCAGTGCCCGCTCTCCATCGACGACCAGGTGGTCGGCGGTGACTTGACCACACAGACCGATCAGGTCATCACCAACTGCCTCGCTGTGCTGGCGGCCGCGTCGGTGTCGCCGGCCGACATCGTCCGGTCGATCGTCTACGTGGTCAGCAGCAAACCGTCCGATCTGTCCGCGGTCTGGCGCCAGCTGCTGGAGTCCCCGCTGGCTCCGGCCTTCAGCACCGCGAGCACCCTGCTCGGCGTCACCGCCCTGGGCTACGAGGGCCAGCTCGTCGAGGTCGACCTCACGGCCGCCGCCGACTAGGGCCCTAATCGAGGAACTGCAGAAGGCCGACGCCCATGCAGGTGAGCAGCACCGGCGTCAGGCAGGTGATCACGCCGACCAGCGGGGTGCGATCCACCTTCTCCGGGCCGCCGCCGTAGACGAAGCCGATCGTCACCCAGCCCAGCCCGAAGGCCAGCACCGGCATGCTCAGCCCGCACAGCAGCGCATAGGTGGGCACCGAACCGGCCGGCGCGACCAGGTAG